>PWVU01000132.1 GCA_003561715.1 Candidatus Kaiserbacteria bacterium
ACCAAATTCATGTTTTGGTCCGCAAGCCACGAGGCACCCCCACCCGCTTGCGGTGTACTGACGGTAAAGGAAGGCTCCTGTTCGATGTATGGGCGCACCGATACGAAATCCCATCCACCGTGTTGGAACCAAAAACTAAAGCCGTGTCCACCCGAAGTGTAGGTCGTGTCATTTGTTGAGACGGTTGCAACCTCCGTACCACTGTCATCATAGACCGCTACGTTAATGTCACCATTGCCGAGCCAATCCACCTCAACTTCGTACCATCCGGTAGTGTACGAAATACTCTCAGACGCGAGGATCGTACCCGTATTATCACTGGAGGTAACGTCGCGCGCAATGGAGACAATAGACGCGGGGAACTGATCCAGACACACGGCATAGTTTTCTCCCGCACCTTGTACTGCAAACAAGACACACGGCTCATCGTCTTCGGACGCATCGACATATTGGAAGAAGCGCAGGGTGGTGTCGCGTCCGGTAGGTGAGCCGGTACGATAGATACCGCTCGTTGTTTGCTTATCTTCATCGCCGGGATTCGCACTCAGACCGTACTCGCGCAGATACGCGAATGTTGTCGTGGTATCGAATAATCCCGTATCGCCACTGTATCCGGCAAGCGTATTACCCTCGAAATCATCTGCATACAAGAATACGTCCCCAATAGACTCGGTACTTACCACGAATGCGTTGTCATAGTACACATAGACCGGTTCCGCACCATTACCCGGCACAAATGGCACCTGCACCCATACCACCGCCGAAACACTATTCGTAATCTCTTCAAAATAGTACGGAATAGTGGTGGTACCGGACGCATCAGTAAAGCGCAGGTCGGCAAAATCACTCAGCATCTCGCTTTCGTATGTGAGCTCAATGCGCACGGGCTGATCGACCAGATCGGCACTCATATCATTCAAGATAGTGACGCGCTTACGCAGACCCCAATCATCATCAAACCACTCATCTGCGGGTGAACCCTCTCCGCCATTATCAGCACGGAACCGGAAGTGTTGCTGTGATACCTCAAGACAGGTACTGTCCGGCCATCTGATGGCCCCGCAATCGTCCGTGCCATCGATATCAAACAGCTCGCTGGCAAGCGTACCGAATGCTCCTGCAAACGTCCACGTGTTGGACGTCTCACCGGTACGGGTTACGTTGGTACCGGTTGCAACGGAGCCAAGAGAGAACTCGTTGTTCGGGAACGTTTTGGTCGGATTTGCATTGATAGTCGATGCCGGTACGGTGATAAGTGTGCCTGCATCCACAGAAAGCGTAAATGAACCGTTCGCTATGGTAGTGACAGTTGGCGCGCCTATAAAGACCAGACCTTGCGCATCCAAATCCTCAACTGCGAACTGTTCGGCAGTAAAGGTTCCTCCTGTTGCAATAGAAAGTGCATAGGTACCGCCATCCATCGCAGCAATGTCGGTTCGGTTACCCGATGAGCCAATGATCGAAAGTGATCCCCCCTCATACGCTACCTCCGAGCTGGAAGCAATGCGTACTGAAACGGCACGTTCACCGCCGACAAGCGACGCGCCGTCGAAATCGGTCGCATAGCTCCAGTGGTCGATACCGCTCTCGCGCGTGTACGCTCCCCAGATCGACAGCGCGCCGTCAACACCTCCGTGATCTTGCGAGTACAATGAGCCACCCGTATCAACCAGCGTGGTCGTGGCGGACGAATTCCACATACGCACCTGTGTGTCGGTACCGATACGGAGTGTATCGTACGTATCTCCTCCTACTGTTTTCGTATTGATCGGCATCGTTGTCGTGCCGGCATTAAGATACAACGTGGAGCCGTTCCATGCGGTCGCGGGAGCACCGATCAAATTATTGAATACGCCGCTCACTTCAAGTGTGGTACCCGGCGCTTGGGTATACGAATCTCCGACAAGTAAATACCAGTAGCCGGTCGAAGTTGCACTATCCACCACGGTCCATCCGCCTCCCGCACCGTCGAACTCGACATCTGAGAACACTGCACCTCCGGACGTGACCGTATATCCGGTCGTCGTGGCAATAAAGCGCAGCAGACCGGCATTTGCATTGAAGGAGGTCGAGGAGGCGAGATTGTCAAACGAACCCGCAATCGCCAACACTTCGGAAGGCGCAGTAACACTTCCCTGTTCTATTCTCACAGAACCGGATGAGGTCGCGTGCGCATCTGCAAACGTCCACGATCCCGCACCGGCAAAAGTCATACCGCCCAAGAGTGTATCCGGTGCTGAGATCGTCTCTCCTGCATTCGCTGAAGTGAAGCGTAATTCTTGCGAGGATATAAGCGTGCCGGTACTTGCGTCAAGCGAACCGCCAATTGTGTAGCGCTCACTCGCAAGCATGATCGTGCCGCTGGCAACGATAACATCGCCGGTCGAGGTTGCCACCATATCAGTTATCGCATATGACCCTCCATCGGTTACGAATAGTGCGTGTAAGTCAGAACCACCCTGCGTTATGGTACTTGAGGTCGCACTGCGGAAGTAGGTCGTGCTGGTGCCTGCACTGAACGCACCGCCACTATTAATGAGTGAATCTCCAACCGACAGTGACTGCGTTGGCAACGTGACCGTCCCTTCCTCAATACGGAGCGATCCGGTTGTCGTTGCGGCACTGTCGGTCATCATCCATGCTCCCGCGCCATCAAATTCAAGAGTGTGCACCGGAGAAGCATTGAACGCAATGATTCTATCTGCAACGGGAGATGTAAATCGAAGCGTACTGGATGCCGCTGACACCGACGCACCGGAACCTGTAAGGAAACTGCCACCAATGGTGTGCACTTCAACACCCGATGCTACCAACTGCGCGCCCGTGCGTAGCTCAAACGCACCATCGTGTGCCGCGGTTGTTCCGCTGGGCGGTACGGCGATAGTGCCACCCGGAGCAAATGTTTTGCCATTCCACACAATGAGCTTCATGCCCGCATCAAGCTCCAAGGTATTGGGCGAGCCAATGGTTGCCGTAAACGGTATATTGGCATCATTACTCTGTTCGTAGACCGAAAGCGCGGCTATGGTCATTGGGTCCGTGTCTTCATGTCGTACGATCATGCGATTTTCGTACAAATGCATGGTATTGATATTGGTCACCGGAGCACGGGTGACATTAGCGGCACGCGCGGTTGATGTTGCAAGATATACCGTAATGGTATCCCCCGCCGAGAACCCGATATTCTGAATACTGTACGCCCCATCCGCCGAAGCACATGACGTGTTGAACGTATCCACGCCGGCAACGACCACGCGTACTACATTCGTTGTGTCATCACACAGACCCGAAACGGTAACACCCTCATCGCTGTACACGCGCCCGGCAACGGTAATATTCGCATCGCTATCATCCCATACGATATAGCCCGGGTCTCCATCGGGGTCGTTGTCAAAGGCCTCTCCCGCGTAGTTGCCAAAGTACTGGGTAAAGCGCCATGAGCTTTCGGCGGTGCCGGTTGCCGTCACATTGAAACCGCTGGTTATACCGGTTGAGGTTGCGAAGGTATTGAACCGGAATGTTTTGAGCGGGTTTTCAGTGATAGCGGTTCCGCCGACCGTGATCATAGTACCGCCTTCCTGCTCCAGAAGCAGATCGAACCACCGCAACTGATCGACCGTGGGCGTACCGGTAAAGGTCAATCCATCCGCATCGATATCGCGGATACGCACGTGCTCACCGGTAAAGAGTGTGCCACTGCCGACCACAAGTGCATAGGTTCCGGTTCCCTGATTTTGCACTGTAGTCGTTGCTGTGGAAGTACCTACCATAGAGAGTGAGCCGCCGCTGTAGTATGCACTTGCATTCTCCGCAAAGTAGACACGTGCCTGACGCGGACTCGTCGTACTGATGTCTTCGCCGTCAAAGTCGGTCTCGTAGCTCCAATGGTCGTCCGAGCCACTATTGACGTACGCGCCCCAGACATACAAGTCGCCCGCGACGCCGGCGTGATCTTTGGAGTACAGGAAGCCGGAGGGATCGATCTCATACTGAGTCGCGGACGAGCCCCACATGCGCACCTTGGCACTCGGTCCGATACGCAGGGTCGCGTAGGTATCAGAAACGGTCTTAGGATTGACCGTATGATCGTCAGTTCCGTTCAGAGCAAGTACCGAATCAGTCCACGTGGTCGCCGCACTGCCAACCGCATTCTCAAAGATGCCGCCCACCGCAAGTGTTACCCCCGCATCGACCGCAAACGAGTTCGCCGCTTCAATGGCCCACAGGCCGGTCGAGGTCGCGTTTTCCGTAAGTGTCCATCCGCCGAGCGCATGTATGAAGCGCACGTCGGCAAATGATGAGTCGCCCGCGGCAATAGTATGTCCCGTCGAACTTGCATTAAACACGATCGTACCGCCTGCGGGCGCTGTGAGAGTCCCTTCGTTGAGGTACGAACCACCCATATGCCAGTCGTTCACATTTGACGCGACCATGGTCGCTTCGTCACGTATCCATACGTCGCCCGAGACAACAATGAATGGATCGTTGGTATTTGCGGTTACCGTTACTCCATGCGTACCGTTGCCGATGGTCATGTCGTTGGTAACAGCAATACCTCCTGCGGCAAGCGTGTAGGTCGGATCTCCTGCTGAGGGCTGTGCAATGAGGTCATAGTACGTTACCGGCGCAATGATAAGTGCATCCTCTCCCTCATATGATACGGTGGAGGTTTGCGCGTCAAAGGTGCCCGGAGCATGCAAAACGGTACCGGAGCCGGTAAAGCGCCAGGTATCAGACCCCGCTTCGAGTGCATGATTGTTTTCGATCGTAAGCACACCCGAAACAGTGATGTCATTCGTGCCCGTTTTTTGCGTTGTCGTGGTCGCACCGTTTCCAAACGTCAGATGATTGAATGTCCATGGCGTTGCACCACCGAGCGCACTTGACTCTTCCAGGGTCACAGTGCCGCCGGTCATTGCAATTGATCCGTTTCCGGTAAGCGTACCGGTTTGTATCGTAAGATCAGAGGTACCCGTAAGCTCGCCCGCATCAACGGCAACATCGCCAACAACGGTCATGGGAGCGTCAATACTCCATTCGCCACCGACACCGGTAAAGGCGACCGTGTTGAAAGCACTTTGTGGCAAAAGAGATTTGCCACTTGAAGTCGCGGTAAAGACAATCAGAGAAGACGCGCGATTGAATACCGAGTCGCTTCCTGCGATCCAACTACCCCCGATCTCGTAGGTGGGCGATCCGACCGCGGTCAAGGTGGCCTCTGTTCCCAATCGCAAGGTACCGTCGGCATCACCACCTGCACCACCTGCTAGCACAAGCTCCCCACCCGGCGCGAAGGTCTTGGTATCCCATACATACAATCCGGTTCCCGGCTCCGTTGCAAGATTACCACCCGATACGGTAAATGGAATATCGCTATCATCATTGCCGTCATACGTCGCGATCTGTGTATTGGTGATCGGTGCCACGTCTTCATGGCGCACAATGGTGTAATTACGATAGATATCAAATCCGCTTACGTCGCCGGTCGGCGTACGCGAGACCGTTGCACCACGCGCGCCGCCGTTGGTATCCAGATACGCAATCATCGGCACGTCACCGGAATACGCGACGTCCTCAATAGTGTACTCGCCGGTACCGGCAGCACACGACGTCGTGTACCCAACATCATCGACGACCACTCGCACCGTCGCGGGACATGCCGCGGATGGTGTTGTACCGAGATCATCGTAGACGACACCGGAAACCGTAATAAGGAACGAGCTGTCATCCCACCGAATGAAGCCGGGATCCCCACCCGGATCATTATCAAACGCTTCGCCGGCATAGTTACCGTATGCCTCGCGGAACCACCAGAACGAAGACGGCTCACCGAGAAGTGTTACATTGAAGCCGGACGCAATGCCACTTGAGGTTGCAAACCCAATGTCAAACGGTTGATACGCGGGATTTGCGTCCACGGTCGTTGACGCCAGCGTGAGCATGGTACCGCCGTCAGCGGTCAATTCAAAGAAGCCCGGCTCCAGGTTGGTAACCGTGGAGCTACCGACGATCTGCACACCCTCTTCATCCATACCACTGAATGAGAACGTGTGCGCGTCAATGGTTCCACCGTCAATTACAACCGAGTATCCACCGCTTACTTGTCGGTCAATAGTCGATGTTGCGGTCGTCGTGCCGATAATGGAGAGCGTTGCATCGTCTCGGTAGCGAGCAGTTGCATCGTCGGCAAGGTATACCAGCGCCTGTCGTTCACTGCCATCAAGCGACGTACCGTCAAAATCGGTCGCCCAACTCCAATGATCCGTACCACTTGAGCGCGCATAGTCACCAAAGATATACAACTCGCCAACCTGTGCCGCATGATCTTGCGAGTACAGTGAGCTTCCAGAGCGCACATCGTATGCATCGGCGCTCGCATTCCACATGCGGATATGCGTCTGTTCATCCAGTTCAAGCGTGCCGTAGGTTTCTTGACCTGACGTTTTTTCTCCAACCGTGTAGGATGTACTTGATACAAACGCAAGGGTCGAGCCGCTCCACGTGGTACTTGCGTTATGCACGTTGTTGACGAACGTTCCAGACACGGCTATACGTACCCCGGTATCTGCAACAAAGGTCCCTGCCTGTTCAAGACGAAACTCGTTCGTTGTTGTTGCATTGCCCGTGACCGTCCACCCACCTGCCGTACTATCGAACAGTGCCCGATAGAATGGCGACTGCCCCGGGTCAATGCTGAAGCCGGTCGTGGTTGCGTTGAAATGCACGGTTCCGCCATTGGCATCAAACAATCCATCTTCGTTAGAGAATGAACCTCCTACAAAAAGCGTGTCTGCGGGGAACACGACCTCACCGCCCTCGATGACAACATGGCGCTCAACCGTTGCATTTGCCTCAATGAAGGTACGCGAAAGTATTTGCTGGTCGGCAAGCTCTGCAAAGAACGATTCTTGGTCGCTATGATTTGCATAGGTCGTGGCGATCCATCCGCCCGAGCGGTTAGTGTTTGAGATACGCACCTCATCAATAAGCCCGTCGAAGTGGCGACTTGTTCCCAGTTCGGTACCAATGACCATCGGCTGTGTTTGTGTATTGATACTGCTGTACGACGCGGTCGAACTTTGCAACACCCCGTCGACATACATACGCAAGGTCGACCCGTCACCGGTGACCGCAAGATGCACCCACTGCCCGATCGCCGAATTTGCATTACTTTGTATGGTCGGCGAACCGGGTGATATACGGAACTGCCAGCGACTATTCCAATGCACCAACCACCAATTACGATTGCCGGAGTTTTGTTGTTTTGAGGTAATGACACGAATATTACTATCGCCGGTTGAAAGAGCATTGAGATACGCCCACGCCTCAACCGTTATCGTACTTGGCATATTGAGCGACGAATCCCACGGTATCTCAACACGACGATCTTGGGAGCCGGTGCCGAAATTATGCGCCGTACCAATTGCTCCGGCAACCGACTGCGGAAGACCGCCAAGCCATGTGCCATTATTTCCGGTGCCCGAGGAATCAACAGGCGCACTCGTGCTTGCCAAATGGTGTACTGCAACATAGTTACTATCCCACACGGCATTGGGGCCGTTCGGTGCGGTTGCCGCCGGCTCTTCCGCATCGGGGTTACCGTAGTAGAGATAGAACGTGGTATCTGATGAATCGGAGAGCGTGGGCGCAAGGAAATGCAACTCACCGCTCGAGGTCGCGAATGATACCATTTCCCGCGGCACCTCGGTCGTACCATCACTTTCGGTTATTCGAATGTCTCCTCCGTCAGAGCGTGCAAGAGAGAAAAGCGAAGTGCTTGCATAAAATCGTGACAGATCAATATAGACGGGGAAATCGGTAAGCTCTTCTTCCACTTGGCTCGCCTGTATCACTAGTGGCACGCGCCTGCTCCAGTCAGTATCGAACCACGACACTTCTCCGGCACCGCCCGAATCACCATCGAACCGCACATCATAGAAGGTTGAATTATTTGTTTGAATAGATGCCTCAACACCACCAAAGGTCAAAAACTGCACCTCGCCCTCATTGTGATCAAATGCCCCATTCACGACTTCAAAATCACCAAATACCGTCAAACGCTCAGACGGCATGGTTACGGTGCCGCGCGAAATGATGAAATTCTCTGAGGTGGTTGCCTGTGCATCAAGCATGCTCCAGGTACCGCCGACGCCATTGAAACGCAAACGATAGAAATCGTCACCGCCCGCTTCAACCACTCTACCCGGTTGCGTCGAGGTGAACGTTACCGTCCCGTTATTGTGCATGAATCCACCCGGAAGCGGCGCGGTATTGATAAACGAACCCCCTATAGAAAATACCCCCGTCGGGAACGTTACGGTTCCGTTTTCAATCGTAACATCACGTCCCGCAGTCACATTTGTTTGCGGAAACGCCCACATACCACCATTCCCGTCGAAGGTCATATCATAGAACGGCGATGGTCCGGGCGATACAACCCGTCCTGTGGAAGTCGCGGTAAAGAGCACCGTACCATTACGAGCGGTGAACGTTCCATTGTTTATGAAATCACCGCGCACAGCGAGCGTGTGGTTGCCGGTTGATACGTCGAACGTATTACCGGATGCTATGGTGAGGTTTGTCAGCAAGCTCGGAGCGGCAAGGCGTACGGTCTTGCTTGAACCGGCAATATGTACAATACCAAGATCCTGACCGGATGTATTGTCGGTAAGCAACGCGAGACCCGAGCCATTGAGGGTTGTGGTCGCCGTTCCCTTTTCAAAGATACCGTTTGCACCAATGGTGAAGTTGCCGGCAACCGCGATAGTGGAGCTGGCAGGCGAAAGTGTACCGTGAGCAAGCGTGAGTGCTCCTTGCGCAACAAGACCGGTCGGTATAGCCCATGTTGCCGTACTTGCCGCGGTGCCGAAGATAACGTTATGAAGCGCTGAAGCAGATGCTCCCGTAGAGTCAATGGTTCCCGTGCCGGAAGTCGCCGAGAGGCGGACGGTCGAGGTCTGCGGCGTGAACGACCCTTCATTGCGCCACGTACGCGACACATCAAAGATATTCGCCCCACCGAGCACGATACCCTCGATATGTATGTCGTGTGCGCTGATGGTGCGGGTACCGCTACTTGCAGGTGCGAACGTCGTGCCGGAGCGCACCCACAGGCGTGCTTCGGTACAGCTTCCCTGTCCGCACACGTCAAGATCACCGCTTCCATCCACCTCGTGTAGTACGGCACCCAAGCCGGAAGAGGTATTATCGAAGAGTCCTACTTCATCAACTGAAAGCGTGGGATTATCATTTGACCCGAGCGAGAGGTGCCCTTCATGCAACTCCATTCCCGCAATTCGAATACCGCCTGCATACTTGGTGACCGCAACGGCGCGCTCCATACCGGTGCGATCGGTCAAGAACACATGCACCACATCCCCCGGCACCACAGTTACGTTGGGAATGGTCCATCCGCTGACACTACCCTCACCTACTTCTTCTTCTGCGCCAACAGACAAGAATGTTGCAGGGTCACTTTGGTTGGCAAAACTTGCAGAGACCCACGCGGCGGAGCGTGTCGTGGTAGAAAAGCGGACTTCATCAACCACGCCATTGAAGAATCGATTAGTGCCACTTACCGTCTCGGCACCAATACTGCTTTGTGCATTATCAGTATCGATACTCGCGGTAACTGAATTGGAATCAATTTCAACCCCATCTTGATACAAGACCCAACCATTTGTGGTATTGAAAGTAGCAACAACGTGGTACCACGTATCTGTTGAAAGCGCGTCAGTCTCTACCACCGTCGTCCACCCACCGGGACTGAGTTGAGCGCGTATGCCTAACCGATTCGGCGAAGAAGCGCCATCTGCCGTTGTCAGCATAAGCGAACGCTCGCCACGCAAACTAATCGGTGCAGCTGCGGTTTGCCATGCATCATTGATTGGAAACGCATTAGCATTGAACCATCCTTCAATAGTGAAATCACGACTGCCATCAAATACACCAAAAGAATTGGGGATAGCTACATAATCGGTTAGACCATCGAACTCCTGTGCGGGCCCTACCTGACCGTCTACCGTATTGGGCATATTAGTTCCGAAGAACGTACCGTCATTGCTATTGCCTGTCGAGTCATCAGTTTCAGTCGCACTATCTTGACGCAAATGCCATACCGCAAGGTATTCATTACTCCAAACACCACTTGGGTTTTGCTGGCTTGCTGAAGATGGGTTACCGTAATACAAAAAGATATCAGTGTCACTTGAATCGGATACGGTCGGCACGCGCACCCACGCAATAAGCTCTCCGGTCGTTGAGTCGTATGTCTCAATCTCGTGATCAAGCTTCGTGGTGCCATTGTCAGAAGTAAACAAAATGTCATTACCATTTGCCAATGCCTTCCCCGAAAGATCCGCATCGGTTATCGAAACCAGGACAGGAAAATCAGTGAGCGTGTCATCTATTTCATCACTATCGATGGTTATTGTCTTGCGATACTGCCAGAGCTCATCGTACCAATCCGACTGTATTGCATCGCTTCCTATCTCACCGGTCTTGTCGGTTTGGAGTACACCATTGACCGCAATCGCCACCGTTCCTTCGGTTAGCGGTGTAATTTGATCATACTCAAATGCCACTCCGGAAACACTGATGCCTTCTGACCATTCGACAGTCCAGTCCTGCAGTGATGGACAATCGCCACCATCGCAAACAAGAGTTGCCTGAATACGCAACACGCCGTATGTCTCGACATCCAAAAATGAAATGTCAATGGGACCGGTCGACGTTCCTGCGGAATTGCCGGGCAATGCGCCATCAGGTATAAGCTCGTACCCGCCGCCGGCTGTTTGATAGAGTACGCGATATATAATACTACTGTCTCCCGGGGTCGTATCACTCCAATATACGCGCCCCCACGCTTGTGCAATACCATCAGTGAACGTAATGTCAGGCGACGTGATAGTTGGCTGACGCGTATCGGCAAGTACCCACGATTCAAGCCACGTTCCTTGTATGCCCGTTTGTGCCGCGGCGACCGAACCGGAGGCACCAATGGCACGCACCAGCGCTTCAATGTAGTCGCCACTTGAAGCGCCCGAAAAGACCGTGCCGGCAAAGTGCCCGTATGCTTCAGCACCACCGGAATTACGCCCATATCCCGACGTTTGTCCAAACGGCAACAACCCGCCGCCGTTAATACCCCACCCGAGATTGGATACACTTCGTTGCACACTTGACTCTTCAACCCACAGGGCGCTGAAAAACAGATATGAACCATCTTCATTGAACGATACGCGGCTCGGATCACTTGAAACACTATGCGTGAATACCGAACTGGTGCTCAATTGTGTATTCCATGAAAACGGCGTAATGGATGCCGGGTTGATATCTTGCCCGGTCGTGTCTTGTAAACGAATGGTATCAATACCATCTGGCAAGCGAACTACCGTAAGTCCTGTGCGGTTGACATACTGCCCCGCATCGTTTTGGTTAATGGTCCACCCCACGGTACCCACGCCGCGATTCAGCTCAACGCGCAGGGTCATGTTCGGGTCGGGTGCCTCAATGAGCATGCCAAGCGAAGCGGCACCCTCATGTGTTGCGTTCTCATTTGCCTGACCGCGCAAATAGACACTGGTGTAACTTCCCGACACCGGCGACCCGTCAAGCGTCAAACGTTGATTGACGATACTACGCTGACCAGAGCCATACGGGAGTGAACCATAGGTATTGGCAAATACCAGATACGTGCCCGGCTCATGCAAGACCAAATTACCCGAACCTGAGGAATGTGAGTATGCATCCGTATCCAGCTCTTCCTGATGATTGTACGTAACCGCTACCCAACCGGGAGACGTGGGGCCTGTTTGTGTTGTTGTTTTGGCAAGACGCGCATACGGCCATGAACTATCCAGTCGGACCATTTGTATCGCGGAAGCGTCATTGGCGCGCACCGTCAGCGCGCTCGGATTCTCGTCAGTACGGAACGAGCGCAAACGCAACTCGTCACCATCATTATCCGCCCGAATGATGGCGCCACCTGAGGTGAATGCGTCATTGGCACCACTGCCACGCCGGATATATCCCTGCGACCAGCCGAACGGCAAGTCAACATCTCCTAAACGCAGGTGGGTCTGATGTTCGGAGCGGTTCGTGCCACCCGCGGAGCTGAATCGGGAACCATAGAAGACGGCGTAATGTCCCGCATCAAGCGCAATAGTATTCGACGCAGTGAGAGCAAAGTTGTCCTGCTCAACAACTGTTGTGTCCCAGGTATGGTCAAAAAGTGCAGTGGTCATGTTCTCGCCTGCCGTTGCCGCCCGATACACAGCGTGATTACCGGTATCACTTCCAAGCACGACCTCTCCCGAGGTTGCCTGAGTCAAGACCAAGGTACCGGTTTGGAACTGCTCGGCAGTGGTCTGGAACCAAGTGGAAGAAATCGTGGACGTTGCAATGGTCACACTGTAGCGCTCAGACCACTCTGAGTACTCGTCGCCTCCTCCGGGATCGCGCGCGCGCACACGCCACCAGTACGTTTCTTCTTCCGAAAGGGCGTCGCCCGATGCCACGGTAAAACTGATGCGGTCACCGGAGTTGAACGGACTGGTATCGGCGGGTGTGGTCACATTGGCAAAACCGCTGTCAACGTCTGACGTCTTGGTCGTCACCCCGCTTTGGAAAGCGCGATCGGTCGACCACTCCAGTTGGTATATAAGGTCGCCGTCATTGGGATCAATGGTCTCGAACGTAAAGGTTGGGGTCGAAGTCGCCACTTTCTCGTGCGAGAATGGACTGAAGAGGTCGGGTTGCGCGACACGATCACCCCACACCACCCGTATGTCTGCAAGCGACGGACTGCCGCCGGCATCCGTAAACTCGGCACGAACGCGCAGGGTCTGGTAGGTACTTGGACTGAGACCGAAGATATTGATCGGTGAGGTAGTAAAGCCGCCCTCATTACCCAAAAGTGCGCTGTTGGGTACCACATCCCACGAACCTCCCTCTAGATATTCGACAACATAGCGAATTTCGCCGTTGGTCTGATTGTCAGTCCACATAATCTCACCCCACGCATTCTCGGTACCCCACGGGAAGAATATCTCTGTTGTGGTGAGCGTGCCCTCGGTCTCTCCGGTGCTCAATACAACCGTATCCGAGCCGGTTGTTTCAACTCCCTCAAGCACATCGGTATCAAATTGCTCACCGGTGCGTTGTCGCCATGTCGTGTTTTCGATCGTTGTATCGACCGTGAAGCTCTCACTCTCCGACCAGGCACCCCAGGTATCGCTACCACCCGGATCGCGTGCGCGCACACGCCACCAATAGGTATTTCCTTGCGTCAGAGCCGATTGGGCGATGTACCGAATGGTTTGTCCGGAATTGAACGGTGCCTTATCAGCGGGAATCTCGACATTGTTAAAGATAAGTGGACTACTGATGGAATTATCGTCCAGTATCGGCGTGGTGAAGTCAATTGATGAGGCGATCTGTATCTGATAGTGCAAGTCATTGTTCTGCGGGTCAAATGAGCGGAAATCGAATGCCGGTGTTGTCGTATCAACTACTTCATTAGGAAATGGTCGCTGAGAATCGGCACCGGTGGGCGGCCCGGTCGTTACCAACTGCGGAATGAAATTGTATCCGCGTAGAGGTGTGCCGTCTTCAAGCACCATACGAAAACAGTACAGCGCACCCACTTCGGCGTCGTTGTTCTGCAACACCCAGTCCCACTCGCCGTTTTCGTCAGGCGCCATTGTGGCGGTCGTTGTGGCTGACGGGTTCTGTTCCTCGTAGGTTTGCGCCACATCCGACTCCGAGAGAAGCAGTACCGGCAACTGGAACGGCTTGGGTGTCGACGCCGGTCCGATAGAATAAAACGTAGAAGCATTTGCCACATTCTCATACTCAGCTGCGATCCATGCCGCCGAGCGCGCAACACTCGCCATACGAATCTCATCCACATCCCCATCCCAGTGAACTTCTTCTGAAAGCGTTGAACGCAACCCAAAGCCACTGCGCACCGGTGATCCGGAAAATACATTGAGCGACTGACCGTTGCAGGATGTGTCGGTCGCAACTTGTGCACCATTGATGTAAGCACGCGCTATGGTGCCGTCAAATGTGATGGTGTAGTGATACCAGTCACCCGTTGTCACCGAGCCGCCGGGAAACCAGCCCTCGGTCGATCCACACGTCACGCCCCATGTCGGTGATGCACCATCGGTGACCGCAATGCGGAACATGAAATTCGCTCCCCACCCTATTTGGGTTCCTTTCCAAAGCACGGGATTGTGGTTGGGCGTAGTCCAAGAATTGGCACGTGCCCATGCGGAGGCGGTAAGTGCACTGGAGAGTTGCAATGAGGGATCATCGGGAATCTCAACACGCTGTTGATTGTTTCCCGAGAATGAGTAGCCGCCACTAATAATTGAGTTGGGATTAAATGCGGGCGTTGTCCCCAGCGGTGCTCCATCGTTCCCTTCAGGCGACGAATCGATAAGAAAATCTCCCGCGCCGCTGTCTTCTTGCAAGTGCTGTACGAGGACAAAGTCATCACTCCATACATCTTCCGGGCTTTGCGCATCCACAGCGGACGCATTGCCCCAATAGATAAAGAATGTGGTATCAGTGGTATGTGAGAGTGACGGCGCTTTGAAGTGCAACTCGCCGGTCGAGCTTGCCACATTAAGTTCAACAAGCTCCCACGCAAGCAGTGTCGTACCATTGGCGCTTGTTACTCGAATGTCAGCCCCATCACTGCGTACCTCATCAAAGAACTCCGCAGGCATGTGAGCAAGATCGATATAGAGCGGGAAGTCGGTAAGTGTTGCGCTAATGGATGCTGCGGGAATGGTTATGGGTGCACGACTGCTCCACGCACTGTCGTACCAATTGTCCGGGAATTGCGTATCACCGGAGACCGATCCTTCAGGACTGGATGCGGTATAGAAATCGGTCGTCGTTGCTTGGTTGCGATGTGTTGCGGCAATCCATGCACCGGAGCGCGCAGTGTTTGAGATACGCACTTCATCAATAAGACCATCGAACGGTCGGTCGGATCCGGCCTCGACGCCGATCCACATAGGGAATGGCTGCGTATCGATACTGCTATACGACTGTGTTGTACCTTGTACCTCACCGTCAACGTACATACGCCAGGTCGAACCATCACCGGTTACCGCGAGATGCACCCACTGCCCGGTCGCTGAAAGCGCATCACTGAAAATAGTGGGGGTGCCCGGTGAAGCCCGAAAGCGCCACCGTTCATCCCAGTGTACCAACCACCAATTTCGATCCGTGTGACTTGCTGATTGCTTGTTGGTGATCGTGCGAATGTTACCGGTCCCGCTTGAAAGCGCGTTAAGGTTTGCCCATGCTTCAACCGTGATCTGGCTGGAAATGTCCAACGAGCTGTCATGCGGCACACGCACACGCCGTTGTTGTGAGGGCGTGCCAAAGTCTTGCGCATCACCAAGTTGACCTGCAACCGTTTGTGGCAGACCGTTCTCGTAGACGCCGTCATTACCGGTACCGGAAGAATCAACGGAAGACGTGGTGCCCTCCAAGTGATGCACCGCAACAAAATTATCATCCCACACCGCATTGCGACCATTTGCCGCGGTTGCGGCTGGTTCGGTCCCGCTTGGATTGCCGTAGTAGAGGTAGAACGTCGTATCACTCGAAGGAGAAAGCGAAGGCGCCCTGAAGTGCAGCTCACCGGTACTACTGCCTGTGTTAATGAAAACGACTTCTCGCGGCACCTCAGTCTCCCCGTCTGATGTCGTCACGCGCATGTCACCGCCGTCGGTGCGAACCTCGTCAAAGAACGCCGGATCAAGATCACTCAAGTTAACGTACACCGGGAAGTCGGTCAGTGTTGCATCAACCTGAGACGATTGTATGGTCAGCTCAATACGATGTCCCCAGTCTTCATCAAACCAATCCGAAGGAAAGATAGGTGCGCCAACCATCGGATTTTCAAAGCCGCGCCACGCAGCCGAGGAGCCGACCGCACCCACATCTTGCCAGTCAAGAGCAAGAGTGCACTGCTCACCGACACCTTGCGCAAACTGCAGTTTAAATGAATCCTCTCCTGCCGTTGATGTGGCTACGGTATTAAGGGACATACGCAAGCGCAATACATCACCGAGCGCAACCGCCTCTTCGTCACCAATGGGTTCATTTTCTGCAAGGTTTTCGGGGCCGGGTGGCCACGGACTGACCGGCGTAACCCCATCGACATTGACGTACCAGCGGTAGTGGTTTTGAGTATATATGTTCTGCGGTTTTTTGCGCCACAAAAAGAGCAGCGCATCTTCATCCGCTATCGCCGTACCGCCTCCCGCTTCTTGTTGTGTATACACCTCAATGACATCACCTTCGACTAGATTGCGAAAGAAGTAGACCAGCGAACCACTCGCCTCGTTGTGGTCGTCATCATTGCGAATGTAGTGCGTGGCGGTATAGGCGCCCTGCACCGGCGTGCCGTTGATGTGCACGGTGATCTCCTGATTATTGCGTGTACTTCCTGAGGTAACTGAACTATTGAATACCAAGGTGTAATCACCATCTCGCTCAACCGTCACCTCATGCCCATCCGTGGTGGTTGAGTGACTGAACGTATCGGTGTCAATAAAGACTTGCTCATCAAAACGCAGTGCTTGTGCCGGAGAGACATTCCAATCGGTGCCACCGGTTGGTTGGGTCGCACGCAAAAGCAACGTATCTTCCATCGGCACCCGCTGAATGTATATGCTCGCAACAGAGCCACCGACGGTCACCGTGCCCGAGTTCGCCACTTCTGCGACATCTATAGACAAAATCTGATCACTGTCCGTCGTTTCGACTACACCTGACCAATGCGCAGAAGACATAATGTCGCCGCCTGAATTGCGGATGTACCCTTGCTGGAAATGTCCGCCGGGAACAACTGCGCCATCAAGCAACACGCGCCCGCGCACATTCGCACGCTGGACTGTCGACTCAAGTGGAATATTCACGTACACCAAGTATCGTCCCGGATCGTTAATTGTAATTTCGTCAGACGATGCGCTGTCGGAATGCTCATACCCTACATCGACCCTTCCCTGATCCCAAAGTACGGTCTCCGGGGTTGAAGGATTGAAGTTCGTGCCCCCACTGGTCTCGGTTGCCGTTGCCGAGAAGA
>PWVU01000090.1 GCA_003561715.1 Candidatus Kaiserbacteria bacterium
TACCCAGAGGAAATGATACGGAATCGATCGGAACACCTTTGTCTATGATGGTGGCGTCCGTTACTTCCCCATTGATCTCAATAAGTAGGTATTGGTCACCGGTTTCCAAATGTTCGGTAACCCCCAAATACGCAACAAGTGTTGAGGTGGTGAAGTCGATGTTGTGCTCATCGATGGGAAAACTGCGTGTCAACACATCAGATATTTTTGTAAGTATCGCTTCGGATACCGAACTGAGATACAGATGCAATGACAATGCTTGCCCTGTCTTCCCGTTAGGTTCTTGAGCGGGGTAGCCGTTTATGGAGGATTGAACTACATGAGTATCGATAACGCGATTGTTTTTAGCGACAAGTGTGTAAGGCGAATTGGTATGTGCAATGGCTTTTTTGAATAGCCCAACTTCGTCTGCGGCAAGCGTGTGAATGAGTTCATCGGTAATCAGAAACGGTTTTTTTCGCTTCAAATGTACAATGCGGGTTTGTGAGACGAACCAGGGAGCCGAAAACACACATCGTATCAAGCCAATGGTCTGATTGTTTTTTGCGGCATCGCAACTTTGCACCGCTTGCGCCACCTCAAGCAGCGCACTGATCATTGAGCGCACGAATCTTTCCACATCAAGTTGCTCTTGATAGACCAACGGCGCTTCAGTGGCATAGAGTACCTCAAAGCACTCGTGTCCCGAATCGTCTTTTGTCAGCGAGCCAAGAGATCCTGTAACCCGTGCGCTTCCGATGGTTATAATGAGTGACAAAGTATGCTCGTGTTTTTTGACGCGTCCCCCAAATGCAAACATGCTTTCATTGTAGCTTGAGAGTGACCAGCAACACCAGTGTGCGCATCCACATACTGCCTCACTGCTTATGGTCCGAAGCAATATTGTTCTGCGGTAAAGGCAAAAAAAGAAAGGACGATTTTGCTAGCGTAGTGTCGCTTTGATACGACGCACGCCGGCTGATGAAGCTTCTTCTTTTTTGATCGAGAAGTGCCCAAGCTCTCCGGTATGCTCGGCGTGTGGACCACCACAAAATTCAATAGAAAATGCATCACTAAAATGCGGCGTTGACTCAGATGCTTCTTTGGGACCAATCGAATATACAGATACGTGATCAGGATATTTCGCACCGAATTCGTGTTCTGCGCCGAGCGTCTCCGCTTCATCTTTGGGCATACTACTTCGCACCACCGGGAGATTTTGCGCTATTTTTTCATTAACTATTCGCTCGACCTCGTGGAGTTGCTCCGCAGTTACTTTTTCGGGATGAGAGAAATCGATACGCAGCCGATCTGCGGTGATATTACTTCCCCGCTGATGCACATGCTTTCCTAGAACCTGTTGAAGGGCTTTGAGAAGCAAGTGATGGGCTGTGTGGAGCCGGGTGGTCGCCTCACTTGTGTCCGCCAGACCCCCTTTGAATTTTTGTTCGCTTCCCACGCGCGAATGTTCCTGGTGCTTCTTCATTTCCTCATGAAATCCCTGTGTATCAACTGCTATACCGCGCTCTTCGGCAACTTCAGTGGTCATTTCAAGTGGAAAGCCGAAGGTCGAAAAGAGCGTAAAGACATCAGTGCCTGAAAGGGCGACGGTCTCTTTGGTCATACGATCAAATTCACGCAGACCTTTTCGGAGCGTAGCCGAGAACTTGGTGATGAGTTCTTCTTCAATGGTGTCGATGATATGGGAGCGCTGATCGGGGACTTCCGGGTATGCGTCCTGGTAGGTATCTATGACTGCATCAACAAACGCGACAATGGTCTCGCGCGTCATGCTTCTCGATTCCGTATGCAGAATTGCTCGACGCAACAGTCGCCTGAGAATATACCCTTGATCCGTATTGGAAGGTGTGACACCATCAGCAATAAGAAAAACACTAGCGCGAAGATGATCGGAGAGGATACGTTGGGACCGCAGAGCGGGCGTGATCGTGCGTGCCACCGCCATGATGCGTGCAAACAGATCGGTATCGTAGACATTGTCTTTACCCTGCACCACACCAACAACGCGCTCAAGTCCTGAGCCGGTATCGACATTTTGGTTGGCAAGCTTACCGATTATCGTTCCATCTTTTTTTTCATATTCCATGAAGACATCGTTCCAGATCTCAATCACCTCCTGCGCATCATCCGCTTGGAGAAATGCGTCATGCGTAAGCCCTTCGGTATGTTTGCCGCTTACATCGTAAAACATTTCGCTATCGGGTCCGCACGGGCCATTGTCGCCCGGACTCCACCAGTTCGCTTCGGCATCCATAAAGAATATGCGGGTTGCAGGATCAAGTCCTGCGCGTGTGAATATGTCAGACCATATCTGGTATGCCTCCTTATCACGCGGTGCGTCTTCATTGCCTTCAAACACCGTGACATAGAGACGCCTGGGATCAAGACCGAAACCGTGCTCTTGTGATGTTAGGAGTTCGAAACTCCATTCCAAGGCTTCTTTTTTGAAGTAATCACCAAGAGACCAGTTCCCGAGCATCTCAAAAAAGGTCAGATGTGTATTGTCGCCGACTTCTTCAATATCATTGGTTCGTACGCATTTCTGAGAATTCGTAATGCGCCGTGAGCCCGAAGGATGTGGTTGCCCCATCAAATACGGCACAAGTGGTTGCATACCCGCAGTCGTAAACAGAACCGAGGGATCATTCTCAGGCACCAATGATGCCGACGGGACTACCGTATGCCCCCGCTCTTTCATAAATGCCAAAAAGGTCGATCGGATCTCGTTTGAGGTCATGGTTATTTCATGAGCTTCTTGAGTTTTGTAACATTGTTGCGCAGTTCCTGCAATCCCGCCTCGAAAATCGTGGGCTTACGTGTATCGAGGCCGATAGAAGCAAAGATATTGTCAGGCGTATCACTTCCGCCGGCTGAAAGAAAGTGGTCGACTTGTTCAATATATGCAGAATTTTCAAGATACTGTTTCCGCATCGCCTTGCTGATCAATTGTCCATAGGCATACGAGTACACATAAAAGAAGGAACGTATATGTGGAAGGCGAACGAAGAAATAACCATCCAACTCTGTAAGAGTAAACGAAGGACCTAAGTACGCTTTCATATGCTTGTTCATGAGTGACGCGAGTGTTTTTGCGTCAATTCCGCCTTGCAATCGCACTGTCTCATGCGCGGCACGCTCATAGTTAAAAAATGCAATTTGTCGAAATATAGTGCTTACATCTGATTGAATAATGTCGTGGAGCGCAATGATCTGTTCATCATGAGAGAGTTCGCTTAAGAGACGCTCAACAAAAAGAGACTCAATGAAGGTGCTTGCGGTCTCAGCGGCCGCGGTGGAATACGACTCGACCAGTGGGTGTTGTATGCGGGAGCGTTCGGAGTGTATGGCGTGCCCCATTTCGTGTGCAAGTGTCTGTGCAGAGCGGAAATCACTGGTGTGGTTGAGCATAACGAACGATGGGACCCCGGTGCCACTGGCAAGAAACGCTCCGCCCCCTTTCCCTTTGCGCGGGAATACATCTATTTGCCCATCAGCAAGCATGCGGTTAAATATCTCTCCGTATTCGGTCTTGGTCTCGAAGAGAAGATCGCGTAACAATGCGCAACTCCGCTCGAAAGTGAATGTGTGACGCAAGGTACCAACGGACGCGCTCCGATCCGCATAGGTAAGTTTGGAAAGTCCAAGAAGTTTCTTTTTTACTTTATAAAAGTCGTGGGAGATTGAAAAGGCATCGGTCACTGTCTCAACCAGAGACAGTACTGCTTTTTCATCGTTATCGTAGCGAAGTATGGTTTCTTGGTAGGGCGCAGTATAGCCACGCAGGTCATCGAATATTTTTTTGTCGAAAAAGAGCGCATTTATCTCACTTTCTGCAAAATCAGACACGGTGACGACTTGCTCCATGATTTTTGCATGCATTTCGTGGCGATCTTTGGTGGGTAGCTCCGGTACCAAACTTTCAGCCTCAGCGAGAGGGTATGTTGTGCCATTATGTGTCACTTCGAGTTTTGCCAGTGCTTTTTCAACTCCTTGTGTCCATAGCTGTCGTGATGCAAGCGACTTGAGCGAGATAATTTTTTCCGCTTCTTCTGAGAGTAGATATTTCGAGTATTGCGCAACGCGCTGAAAAAAATGTGAAAAGGCTTTGCAAGATGGATGTTGAGCAAGAGCATGTACTTTTTTCTGACCCAACGCACCAAGCTCTATTTCGTAAAAGAGAATCTCATTTGTTGCTTTAGCATATCGTTCAGAGATGGCGTTGAGTTTAGCTTGCACTGAAGGATTGTTTGAATCAACAGCAAGGCGGAGGTATAAGTAAAATTGCGGCTTGGGATATGAAATACGTTCATGCAGTCGAGCATATTCCCGAATAGAAGCGAGTAATTGTTTATCGGATGTACTGATGGATATCTTGCCATGCCACTTCTTTCGAAATGTGGTACAAGCTTGCTCGTCTTTCAGTACATCGGCCTCTAGTGCCGAGTCGTCGTCAGACTTGTAGAGAAGACCTAGGTTCCATGTGTTGGAGCCACCCCTTTTTTTCTTTTTGGTTGATTTCATATAAACGCAGTGAAAAGTAAATTGAAAGTTCATCCTACCGCAGATGAGTCCGGTACGCAAAATCCGGCAATGCCGGATTTGCACTCCTGTTTGGTGGATGATGTCCAATTGTTTCAGATAAGGATCTCTATATCAGCATCGGCACGAAGTTGCTCGATATACCCCTCAATGAGGGCTGACGAGCGCTCTTGTGCAATTTGACTTTCTATCTGATCACGAATGTCGGCAAGAGGTGGTAGCTCGACCCCTTCCGGCTCACCAGCAACGACGAATTCATCGTAAAATGCTTGTACATCA
>PWVU01000035.1 GCA_003561715.1 Candidatus Kaiserbacteria bacterium
CATTTCATCCACGATACTCGCACCTTGAAGTAGATTCGCCCTATAACACCTACCGCAACCAAGGACTGCCCCCGGGTCCGATTGCAAGCCCGGGAATTGAGTCGATTGAAGCGGCACTTACACCAATTGATTCATCGTACCTCTTTTATCTGACCGGTCGCGATGGCAACATGTATTATAGTGAGACCTACGACCGACATTTGTATTACAAAGCGACGTATTTGAACTAGCTTGGGTGGCACTTTATACGTTCGTGTCATTGCCGTATACTGCCCCCATGTCTAACGTATTCGTAGGTCTCTCCGGTGGTGTGGACAGCTCAGTTTCGGCGGCACTTCTACAAGAGCAAGGGCACGAGGTGGTTGGTGCATTCATCGAAGCGTGGCAGCCCGAAGGTTTCCCGTGCTCCCAAGAGCAAGACCGTATTGATGCGATGCGTGTCGCCGCCGAGCTTGCAATACCCTTTGAACTCGTTGACGCAAAAGAGGCGTATCGCGCAAAAGTAGCGCAGTATATGATCGACGCATATCGTCGAGGTGAGACGCCAAACCCCGACGTAATGTGCAATCGTGAGGTTAAATTCGGCGTGCTGTACGAGTATGCAATGCAAAACGGTGCCGAGTACCTCGCAACCGGACACTATGCACAAAAGCACCACATGCAGAATTCCAAGCTCCAACATGAGTATGCGCTGTTAATGGGGGCAGATCGAGAGAAAGACCAGAGTTACTTCCTGTGGACACTGACGCAAGAAAAGCTCGCTCATACGTTGTTTCCCATTGGTCACCTGACCAAGTCCGAGGTGCGAACAAAAGCGGCTGCGTTGGGATTATCTACTGCCCGGAAGAAAGACAGCCAAGGACTATGTTTCTTGGGGAAACTCGACATGCGCGATTTTCTTGCGCACTATATCCCACCACGTGAAGGAGTCGTGTTGAATACTAATGGAGACAAGATCGGCACTCATGACGGAGCGTGGTTCTATACCCCGGGGCAACGCCATGGATTCAGGATCAAAACCCATGGAACGCAAACAACTCCGCACTATGTAATAGAAAAGAATATCGAACATAATACCATTACGGTCTCGACCGATCCGCGATACAACACTCGCACACGCAAGCTGTCGCGCGTAGTGATCACCGATACCAATTGGATACGAAAAATACCCAATGTAGGAAGTACCTACGAAGCTCGTTTGCGTTATCGGCAACCACTTTTTGATGTCACGATAGAATCTTGCAACGATACACAGGCGACTGTTCTATTACACAGCTTACAACCGGTGCCGATCGGGCAATCGCTTGTGCTCTACGATGGAGATGCATGTATGGGCGGGGGAATACTTACCTCATCGCAGTAATCCTTTGCCAGCATAAAAAGCCAGTCGTATACTATCTGCATGTCACCGCATCGCGTACGAAAAGCGGATGGGAGCACAGAGCCTTTCCGACCGGGGAAGCTTTTGAGTTCGCTGAAGCGCTCAGGTGCACCTGCCGCAACCATTGATGAGATAATGCGCGAGATAGGCGACATACATGACGGAGTGCTATCAACCGATGTTATCTTCCAAAAAACGCTAGGGCGTCTCAAAAAAGAACTGCCCGCAGTCGCCTCCCGCTACTCCCTGAAACGTGCTGTATTTGAATTGGGGCCCACCGGGTTTCCCTTTGAAGACTTTGTCTCTGAGCTTGTTAAAAGCCTGGGTTATACGACTGCGCTCAGACAGACTGTTCGAGGAGCGTGTGTTGAGCATGAAATAGACCTCATTGCACAAAAAGACGGGCGACGAATCGGTGCAGAGCTCAAGTTTCATAATAGTCCCGGACTAAAAAGCGACCTCAAGGTAGCACTTTACGTGCATGCGCGCTTTCAAGACATTGAGCAAGCGCCCGCTGAGTTGGGGCATCGAAACACCTTGGATGAAAAATGGCTTATCACCAATACTAAGTTCACGAGCCAGGCGATACAATTTGGTATTTGCTCGGGACTAACTCTTATCGGATGGTCATACCCCGCCAAAGGCAATCTACAAGACCTGGTCGAGGTCTCCGGACTTCACCCCATTACCTGCCTTACCACACTCAGTAATGCCCAAAAACAACAACTGGCAAACAAAGGCTACGTCATTTGTCGCTCGGTGCGTGACCAGCCGGAAGTCTTAAAAGAGGTTGGTGTGGGAAATAAAAAAGTGACCCGGGTCTTATCCGAAATCTACGACTTGTGCTCGTCTTAACGTTACGTGTACTATACCCACATACCCATGGAGACACTTATCCCGTTTTCATTTTCTGAAGCGCTCATTTTTTGGCAACTCATGTTGGCATTGGTATTAGGCATGACGCTTGGCTTGGAGCGGTCCATTGTCGGCAAGCGTGCCGGCATGCGTACTTTTGCGCTCGTCGCGGTATCCACGTGTTTGTTCATTGTGATCTCTGAGCTGGTTACCGAGCGTTACCTACCCGTTACGCATTTTGATCCTTTGCGTGTTGCCGCCGCAATTGTCACCGGCATTGGCTTTTTGGGTACCGGCATTATCATCTTTGATAAAGAACTGAAAGGACTGACTACTGCTGCAAGTCTGTGGGTCACTGCAGGGATCGGCATGGCAGTGGGATTTGGACTCTACGCAATCGCAATTTTTGCGACCATAGTAACGCTCTTCGTTTTTGAAATTCTTTGGCACGTTGAACGTTTTGTAGCTCACCATGTACGCAAATCCGCTCGTATGGATGAATTTGACGACCGTCTACATATTGAGCCTATTTCTCGAAATACCCGTGAATAAGGTATACTGCATGCACAGTTACTTGCCATGACTCGCCAACAACTGATCACCATCGTGACACTTCAGCTCGTTGCCGTGATTGCGGTTGGGTGGTACTTGGTACTCGAACACTCATCCGACCGTATTACCTCAGAACCGTCACTCGATTCACTCCCGGCAACACCGGCGCTGGCGCCTCCGCCACTTGCGTCATCGGATAATCCCTCCATCATGGACATGGATGAGTATGACGATGAAAACGATATGCATCCCTTTGAATTTCACTTTATTGAGTAAGTACACCGTCTTCACTCTCCCATGAGAGCAAAGCACAATGAGCACTACATCACAATCCGTCTTTTGCAGTCTTGTGTATGCACAAGTGCAGACAATACCAAAAGGGTCAGTTGCCACGTATCGCGATATCGCGACTCGCATTGGTAATCCCAATGCCGCACGCGCAGTCGGATCATGCCTCAAAAAGAATTTCGATCCGTCGGTGCCTTGTCACCGGGTTATACTGAGTTCCGGAGAACTTGGTGCATACAATCGCGGGGGTACGAAGGCAAAACACCTCCTCTTGAAAAGGGAGGGGTGGTGCGGATAATACGTTCGCATTACACGACGCTCCGTGTTAGAATTCTTGGTAACGATACTTTGGATAGTATGCGGTATTCAGCTCAGGCATTGATTACGTCTAGTATGTAGTTATTGACGCGGTAGGTTACAAATTGTGCAGTACTTATAATCATGTTACTAGCTAAACAAGACTACTATGAATCCTAACAGAATTAACACGCCACTCATTGCAACCGTAGGAGTGCTTGTAGTTGCCGCACTAGCCTTTTTCGGCTACCTGCTCTTGCGTCCGTCCGACGAAGTACTCGTTGTGGACGAACCGGAAATCACTGAACCTGAGGATGTATCAGGCGTCAGTACTCGATTGATAGCAAAACATGACTTCGCCGATGGAATGCATACTGTTGTGGGGGAATTTGATCTGCCCACACCGTGCCATCTCCTCACTATAGAGCCGCATTTTATAGATGGAGATGAAAGCAATGTGGAATTGCAGTATGCACTTTTCTTTGATGATGAAGAAATGTGTGCTCAGGTCATTACACCCCAACAGTACCGAGTTGACTTCGAAGCACCCGAGGATGCGGCTATTTCAGCAACAGTGGATGGATCGCCGGTGGTGTTGAATCTGGTCGAAGTACCCGAAGGAGAAGATATTGACACATTTGAAGACTACTTTAAAGGATAACGCGTAACATCTGCATAATCACATGACTGATACTTCACACAAAAACAAGGAAGAGCTTGCCGAATCAAATACCGAAGATGTCGGTGCGAAAGCAGAAGACCAAAGCGATAGCACCGATGCGGCGGCGAGCAACACAGATACGTCAAAAGAATCTGCCCAAACCGCCCCTGCTGATACCACACGCACACAAAGTGAAAAGACAGGTTCGATGAATGTCGTGGTATTGTCTGTCTTAGTTGCCGGAGCAATCATCGTTGGTGCTCTTTTCGCCTCAGGCGTTATCACGCTTCCGGGTGAAGAAGTTGAAGAAACAGGTCCTTTGTCAGGGATGCGTGCTTCTGATTCAGTTGCTACTGTTAACGGAGAGGCGGTGACCGTTGCAATGTTCAATCAGCAATACAAACAGACTGAGGCATTTATCACTTCAATGGGAGGTGGTTCTCAATTCGAAGATGATGCGTTCAAGCAAGAACTTCAGGAAAGCCTTGTAAATGATCTGGTGAACGCTGAATTGCTGTACCAAGCCGCCAATGCCGCAGGCGTAACCGTGACAAGCGAAGAAGTTGATGACGAATTCGAATCAACTAAGGAACAAGTTGGGGGTCAAGAAGTGCTGACTGAACAACTCGAGGCTGTCGGACTTGATGAAGCTTCTCTTCGAGACCTCATCCGTCGCCAAATGCTCATAGAGCGTCATCTTGATGCGGAACTTAACTATCAGAACATTGAGGTAGCAGACGCTGATGTACAAGCATTTTA
>PWVU01000011.1 GCA_003561715.1 Candidatus Kaiserbacteria bacterium
AATGGCAGGAAGCGGTGGCTGGTGACCCGGAAGATGAATATGAGCGTGGAAGCGTAGATGCGTGAAGAAAGAGTCCTCCGGCGGAGCCGGGCCTCGCCCCCCTGACGCTTACACCCTTCTACGTTTCTACGCTTTCACGGGCCCCCCGGCCCCTTGCCGTCCAGCGGACTCCGGCGGGTTCCGGATCAGCCCGTCCTCCTCTTGTAGTGCCGGGAGACAGTCTTCTTCCTTGGCATCCTCCGCGTCCTCTGGTGCGTCAGTGAAACTATCGTTGTCTTGTGATCTGAAAGACCAGCTATAGGAAGTCAAGGTTGTAGTAGAAGAATTTGATCATTTTGTTCTTTGGCAAGTGAAGATTCCTCAGGGTTGGGAAGGCCGATGCGCGGGGATGTAGTCTCGCTGATCGGTCATGATTCGCCAGATGATGTGGCAGAGTTTGCCGGCGACGGCAGTCACAGCGGCCAAGTGATGTTTCTGTTGGGCACGTTTGCGCAGCCAGACCTGGCGCAGGTCTCCATCCTGATAGACGGCGCGATGCGCCATCAGCCAGAGCGTCTGGCGGAGGAACGGGCTGCCGCGTTTGCTTATGCGTCGCTGCGGCGCATCATATTGTCCGCTTTGATAGACCTGGGGGTCCAAGCCGGCAAAGGCCACCAGTTGTGATGGGGTTTGAAAGGTCGCAATCGGATCGACCTCGCCGTACAGGCTCACCACCGACAGGGTCGTACTGCCCGGCAGGGTCTTCAGATACGTCGGGACCTGTTGGGCCAGCGATTCGATTTGCTCCTGGAGTTTCTGGAGCAAGGGCTTGGCGTTGTCCATCTGTTCGAGCAGGACCTGGATGGCCAGACGGGAACCCGGTAGCCCTCGCTGCATTCCGACGGATTGTTGTGCAGCTTGGTGGATGTCCTGGGCCAGTTGCGGGCCATGCCGGCCGCGGGAAGCCTTGCGGAGGAATTCTTGCAAGCGCTCCTGGTCCCACTGGAGTACATCTGTCGGCACAGGGCTTTGAGCCAGTAGTTTTCGGGAGGTGACGCTGAAGGGATCGTTGAACAGCGTTTCATATTCCGGCCAGACCGGATGCAGGTGGGCCTGGACCAGTTGCTTGAGCCGGGTCTGCTGTCGCACCAGCCGATAGCGCAGGCGGGTGACCTGCCTGCAGGTCATGGCCAGTTCTCCGGGGATCAGGGCCGAGCGGTATTGTCCGTTCTTGAGCAACACGGCGATACGGTGGGCATCCAGCTTGTCGGTTTTTCGCTTTCGGACCTCCCGTTTGGCCTGTCGGGAGGTCTGGATGGGATTGAGAACCGTCACCGTGTATCCCTGTTGGGTCAAGGTGTGATGGAGACTGTACCAGTAGTGTCCGGTGGCTTCCATGCCGATCAGGACGGTGTGTTTGCGTCCGGTTTGTTGGAGAGCGTCCAGGAGTTGCTGGAACCCTCTTTGGTCGTTGTGGAACGATCGGGTCGGTGTTAGCGTGTTCTGCTGGGCATCGATGATACATAGGGTATGTGTGCTTTTTCCGACATCGAGGCCACAGAATCGGCGATAGGATCTTTGCTTTTGCATAGGTTGTATTCCTTTCTGAATTCGTACGGGAAGTAGTCCCTGTACCTTCACGGTCCGCGACCTCATACGTGATACGGAGCGTTCCCGACGCATCGGGATTCCCACCAGCTCATAGGCGGCTATCCGGCAAGGCCAGGGGGCAGCGGTCTTTCGTACGAGGCCAGTGCCTCAAGGAGGTGCTTGCTGCCGTTTTCCCTGTACAAGATTTAAAATCCAGCCAACCACTTCTGGGACAGGCTCTTTGTCAATTGAACGATCTCCGACGGCTGGGGGGCAGGACCGGTCTTCTCCACCGCAAGCACTTGGTAGTAGCCGTTCGGGGAGAAGGCACAATACCGCTCAAAGGCGATCAGCTTGGCACTGATCAGGCGGTCCCGTGCCACCTCGAACTGTTGAAAATCAAGGGCCACGAGGTCGCAGATCTTTTCCTTGCGATAGAAGCTGACCCCCTGTCGATCCGCCGCCAAGACCAGGAACAGATACAGGGCCATCTCCGGATGCGTCATGGTTTGGAGATATCCCTGACGCAACAGGCGATGATCGATCCAGGCGAACGAGCCGGTGATCCGCCGCACGTTTTGGGGTTGTGGGATATGCGGTTTTGGCATAGTCTACTCCATCGTTATAGGTTCGGGCCCTCTGGTCCATGCCGGCCAGCCGCTCTGGAAGGCATACCGGGCCGATAGGATTTCCCCCTTGCCCCTGCCCCCTACAACGTCAACAAGAAAAATCAGAAGAATCACAGATTTTTTCGCGGGCGGCAAGGGGGTCTTTTTCCACCCCGAGGATCTTCTCCCAATCGACGGGTCTGCGCTATTCGCCAGAAGTAGATGTGGATCTAAAGCCATCAAGTAAGACCTTTCAACAGAAGTAGAAGTCACAGGTCATCAACAAGCTGACAACTGAACTATATGAGGAGGTCACCATGGAATGACCCGTTTGCCATGTAGCCCCGCAGGCATGCCGGCGGGTAACCGTGCGGTGTGAAGCCCTGTGGGGGCGAAGACGCGAGCCGTAGCGCAAGCGAACTCGATTTGGCCTCGTGATACGAAGTCGAGAGCGGCCAAGCTTCCAGAGATGATGAAGCCTATTACCGTCCATGAAGCAGCGGGTATGTGCAGTGGGCGGGCTCTCCGGGGTAGGTAGAGACGGCGCGTGTCGAAAGAGAACGATGGGAACTGAGAGACCCTTTTCGGTCCCCGGCAAGCTGGAAGCGGTCCAGGGGAAACCATAACCCTGGACCGTGCCGAAAAGGGAGTCGGATGGGTTCATAGTAGCGTTGACGCGGGGTAATGCCCGCCGAGCGAAGGAGCCCTGACGGAATCGAAGCCGACGCAAGAGAAGAGGAGACCCGCTTGCAAGAGAACCTTGCCACTACGGGAGAACCGCACGACCTGCCCGAGGCGTTTGCCGTCAACGGCGAGGGTCTGTCGGGGAAAGTCTTTTCTTTGAGGCAGAAGCTATACCGCAAGGCGAAACGGCAGCCGAACTTTCGGTTCTATGCGTTGTATGATCGCGTGTACCGCCTGGATGTGCTCCAAGCCGCCTGGCGACGGGTGCGCGCCAATCAGGGTTCCCCCGGCGTCGACGGCGTGAGTATCGAGGCGGTGGAGAAGTCCGAAGGCGGGGTGCAGGGCTTTCTGGCGGCGATCCAACGATCGCTCCAAGACAAGACCTATCGCCCCCAGCCGGTCAAGCGTGTGTACATCCCCAAAGCCAACGGCAAGCTGCGTCCGTTGGGCATCCCGACGGTCCGTGACCGGGTGGTGCAGATGGCGGCCTTGCTGATCCTGGAGCCGATCTTTGAGGCGGACTTCCTGGACTGCTCGTATGGGTTCCGACCGGGCCGCAACGCCCATCAGGCGTTGGCGGAAATCCGGAGCAACCTTCAGCAGGGGCGGCGGCAGGTGTACGACGCGGACCTGAGCAGCTACTTCGACACGATTCCGCATGACAAGCTGATGGCCTGTGTCCGTAAGCGGGTGGCGGACCGTAGTGTCCTGCACCTGATCCGGATGTGGCTTTCAGCGGTGGTGGTAGAATCGGGCGAAGGGCCGGACGATCCGCCGAAGTATAGTCGTCCCAAGCAGGGGACGCCGCAAGGCGGGGTGATCTCGCCTTTGCTGGCGAATCTGTACCTGCACTGGTTCGACTACAAGTTCCATCGGGCGGATGGCCCCTATCACTGGGCCAATGCCCGGCTGGTGCGGTACGCCGACGACTTCGTCATTCTGGCGAAATACGTGGGCGGACGCATCGAACAGTTTGTGGACCAGACGCTGCAAGAGTGGCTGGCGCTGAAGGTCAACCGGGAAAAGACCCGCACGGTCTCGTTGTACGATCCCGGCGTGGGTCTGAACTTCCTGGGCTATACCTTCCGCTACGACCGCGACCTGCACGGCCGGGAGGGCCATTACCTGAACCTGATTCCCAGCGCCAACGCGCTGCAACGGGTGCGGGAGAAGCTGCGGGAGACGACCCATGCCCGCCAGTGCTTTACGCCGATCCGAGAACTGATCGAACGGATCAACCGGATGCTGCGGGGCTGGCAGGGGTACTTCTCGCAGGGCTATCCTCAGGCGGCGTATCGGGACGTGGACAGCTACACATTGCGGCGGCTGCGGCTGCATCTGGGCCGGCGGAGTCAGCGGGGATACAAGAAGCCGAAAGGCGTGACGTGGTGGGACCACCTGCAACGACTGGGATGGAACCCGCTCCAAAAACGCGCGGCCAAGCCGTGACAACCGAACGGCGAACGATCCGTGAGAGCCGGATGCGGGAAATCCGCACGTCCGGTTCGACGAGGGAGGACTGAGCGGCGGCTCAGTCGCTCAGTCCTCTACTCTACCGGTAGAATTCGTCTCTAGTCGCTGGCCGCTCGGGTGGATTGCCGCTTCCGCCTCATTTGCTGACCAGCTTGTACTTGTCCGGGTCGCGGATGATGTCGAGGGAGAGGTCGACGTCGAGCTTGGGCCAGTGGAGATGACGGCCGTGGGAGAATTCGAGTTCGGTGATCTCGCTGATGCGGGCGTCCTTGAACCAGGGGAACTTGTCGAAGGGCAGGAAGTACTCGGTCCCGTCCGCCAGGATCCAGAAGCCGTGCTGCGAGATGTTCGTCACCTCACAGCCGGAAGTGGTCTTGCCATGCTCTACGGATCTCATTCTCGTGCTCCTCGACCAGTTTGTGGAGTTGCGTCAACTGCCGCTTGTCAAAGCCCGAAT
>PWVU01000109.1 GCA_003561715.1 Candidatus Kaiserbacteria bacterium
AGAAAAATACTCGCAACACTTCAAGAGGCTGCCAAACAGATAGAATAGTTTTATTAACTGCCGAGAAAAAGGTGGCTGAGGGCGATTGACGTTACCCCACCACTCCCGGTTTGCGGCTGTAGAGGATCGGGATGAGCGCGAGGGTGATCACGACCGCAAAGGATAGTCCGAAGATAAGCGCGAAGGCAAGCGGTGCCCAGATGGGGCTGACAAAGATAAGCGGGATAACGCCGATCACGGTCGTGATGGTCGTAAGGATGATGGGACGAAGGCGCGAGGTAGCGCCATCGAGAATGATCTCGCGAATATCACGCTCGGGATTCGCTTTGCGCATCTCATTGATAACGGTGATCAGCAGAATGGAGTTGTTCACCACAATACCCGAAAGGGCGATGAAGCCCAACAGAGAGGGGAACGAGAGTGCTTGCCCGGTAATAGCGAGACCGAAGAATATGCCGGTAAGCGAAAGTGGTGCTACCGATAACACATACAACGCATGTCGGAACGAGTTGAATTGCAAGACCAAGATACCAAACATCAAGATCAATCCTGCAATTGCCGCATACCCCATTTCGGTGAATGATCGCTCAACCTCTTCGTTTTCGCCACCAAAGGTAATGGAGACATCGGGTGGTAGGGACAGTTCGCTTGCCACGCGCCGCTCGAATTCTCTTGATACTTCGGCGACATTTGCGCCTTCGACCACATCGCTTCCTACGGTAGCTACGCGAACCCCGTTCTTATGTCGAATGGTCGCAACTCCCTCAGAAAGCGATGCGCTCACCACGGACGATAGCGGAACGGGACCTTGCATACCGACGATATCTATCGACATCAGCTCATCGATGGTGATCTTATTGGTGTCGTGTGGGTCTTCGGCGCGGTTGGTATCAAGTCGCACGATTACTTCAATTTCTTCACCATCGCGGCGAATAATGGTTGCGGTCGATCCTTGCACCGCGGTGCGAAGTGTCTGGCCGATAAGTCCCGGCTCAAGCCCAAAAAGCGCCGCTTTATCACGATCGACCGAAAGAGTAAATTGTGGATTGCTTACGCGCAAACTCGCTGATACATTCGTAGCTCCATCAATATCACGCAGAATATGTTCGGTGGCGACAGAAGCACTGCGCAATTCTTCAAGAGACGTGCCGGAAAGCGTAGCAACAACAGGAGTACCAACGGGTGGACCCGCTTCCGGAGACGAAACGCGAATGTCTGCGACTGGAATTTCTGCGACACGAGCACGGATATCACGCGCAATAGCGCCTGAGGTCACCGGTCGGTCTTCAGGAAGCAAGATGAATGCATTGCCTTGCTCGCTACTGCCGCCACCGCCACCAAGATCTCCCGTAAACGCACTGCCGGATCCTGCGGTTACCGTAAAGGATTCGATATGAGGTATATCGTATAAGATATCCTCAACAGTGCGCATTACCATATCGGTTTGCGTAAGTGACGTCCCTTCAGGCATCTCAACTTGCACGATCAGAAAATCTTCATCGCCTCCGGGGAAAAATTCAACCTTGACGAGACCAAGCGCCGGAAAGGCAAGGGTGCAAAAGAACACCACGACCATACTCCACACAAACACACGCTCTCGTACGCGGTTTCCCAATAGGGTGCCAAGTGCCGCACGGTACGCACCTTGAAAACGGTGCGTGATCACTTCTTGGTGCTCTTCGAGTTTACTTGTCATCCTCCGATGCAGGAAGATAGACGCAAATAACGGAATGATGCCAAGCGCAACGATCAATGAAGCAACAAGTACCGCAATGAGCGTAAACGGAATTGACTTGATAAATTCGCCGGTGATTCCCGAAATGAAGAATAAAGGAGTAAAGACGGCAACCGTGGTCATAGTGCCCGCGGTAATGGGGAGATTAAAATCTCGTACGGTTGAGAGTGCGGCTTCTTGTTTATCACCTTGGGGGTCTGCTTTCATGCGCGCGTGGATATTTTCAACCACCACGATTGCTGAGTCCACCAAGATGCCGATCGAAAGAATGAGCGAAAAGAGGGAAATGAAATTGAGTGTGTTACCACTCACATATAGGCCGATAAAACCTATAATGAATGAAAAGGGGATCGCAATTCCGGCGATCAGCGACTCACGCCATCCAAGCGTTATGAGGAGTACGATCATCACGAGCGCGATAGCTTGCAATCCGGTGACCGATAACTCGACCAAATCACGGATCAAAAACTCGCCCCTATCAAGCACGGTGAGAACCGTCACTCCTTCAAGCAGTTCTCCGTCCTCTTGCAGTTCCTCAAGGCGCTGTTTGACGGCGCGACTTACGCTCGTAATATCCGCACTTCCTGACTTAAATACATCAAACACGAGTGCATTTGTAGATGGCTCACCGTCCGTAGACACGCGCGAGCGGGTGGTCTCTTGCTCAAAGCCATCAACAATGCGTGCGATGTCGCGGAGATTAAGCACAACGCCCCTATCAGTGGTTATGATTGCATCAGCAAGTTCTGTGGGATCCGTAAGATCGCCGGTAAACTCGACCGCGTATACAACACCGTCAAACTCGATCGATCCAATCGGAAATGCGGCATTATTGCGCCCAATTGCCGAGGTGATGTCAACCAATCGAAGGTCGTGGAGTGCAAGCGCCGAAGGATCGACCAATACCTGCACCTCACGATCACGGAACCCCCCAATACCTATATCTGAAACGCCCCGCACCGTGAGGAGATCACGCTCAAGGTCGTTTGCGAGGCGCGCGCGCTGGAAATCAGGCAGGTCAGCGGCAATAGCAAAGGTAAGCACGGGTTCATTCGCGAAATCAAGCTGCATGACGGAAGGATCCTCCGCATCGCCGGGAAGATTGCCTTTCACTCGATCAACCTCATCCCGCAAGTCTTGAATAGATGAAGGAATATGTGCCGAGGCATCGAACTCCACAACGATCGAAGAAACGCTGTCACGAGAAGTTGACGTTATTTCACGCACATTATCGAGCGAGCCGACAAGCGCATCCTCCAGGACGTCCGTCACCAGTCGTTCTACATCAAATGCCGAGGCGCCGGGAAGCGCGGTCGTAACAACACCGATCGGTACCCGTATCTCAGGCGCCGACTCTTTGGGAATTGCGACAAGCGAAAAGATGCCCGCAACAACAAGTGCGCCAACGACCAAAAAGCTGAATTGTTTGCGGTAGATAAAAAAACTCCAGATATGAGACATGGACAGTCAATTACTCAGCTACTTCCACTTCTTGTCCCTCGCGCAATCCTCGTGCATCCCTTACGATCAGCATATCTTCACTCAATCCTTCGAGTATTATGACGCGAGAACCTGATACCGCTCCCTCGACAACGGGAACCTCGACCAGACGAGAGTCATCGTCAACCGTAAAAACCGAACGTTGCGAAGTGCCGAAACGAAGCGCAGTAATGGGAATGGCGGTCTCCGCTTGTGCGTCTGCACCATCGGTCATGATCGTGACCCGTATCCGCGATCCGCTTACCAAGCTTGAGTCATCGGTCACCTCGACAAGCATACGGATGCGTCGAGTGACAGGATCAAGGCCGGGGGCGATAGAAGCGACAGCACCCTCAATACCGCTCTCAATGACGGCGCGATCACCGACCGAAAAGAGTGCGCGATCTGCCTCGGAGATGAATATCTCGATGCGTGGACGACCATCGCTTGTAACGAGTCCGACACGCTGACCGGGAGAGACGATGTCGCCACGAGAAATTGTGAGAGAACCCAATGTTCCTGTGATGGGCGCGCGGATACGTGTTTGTTCAAGTTGCGCAACCGCAGATTCCAATGCCGCCTCTGCTTGTGAAAGTGCGGCACGCGCTTGATCTATCTCTTCGGGAAGTGCGCCCGCAGCACCTTGCTCGACGTTGACCTGGGCGGAACGAAGGGCTGACAACGCTCCATTGTAGCGGGATCGAGCTTGCGAGAGCCCCGAAATGGCACCGTCCACACTTGAACGGGCACCAAAGATGGCAGCTTTTTGATTTTCTATCGACGCTTGCGTATTGAATGAGTCGGGCGTCTGGTCGCTTACCAAGCGCGCGATCGCATCGAGATACGTGCGAATGGTACGTAGTCGCTCTTCAATCTCCGCGGTGTATGCGTCGAGCTCGGTCTGGGTATGGATCGCTTGCACTTCGCCTTCCCAACGAAGCAAGAGTTGCTCGAATTCCGCACGCTGTAATTGCAGGCGTTCACGCTCGTCAAATCGCCCTGTGGTTACCAGGAGTTGCGGGCGGGCAGTGCGCGGATTGCGAAAAAGAATGTCGCCTCGATTACGTATCGCATCTTCGGCGGTCGTGTACGACTGTGCAAGTGTATTGCGCAAAGCGGTGCGTGCCTCAGTAAGATCGGTCTGTGCCGCGTCGCGCGCGGTATCAAGCAATTGCAGTTCTTCATCGCGCGCACCGCGAAGAACGCGATTGAGAGATGCTTGTTGCGCATCACGCCCCGCGGTCGCTTGCGCTACCGCCGCTCGCTCAATACGATTTTCAACCTCCGCCAAGAGCGTACCGGCACGCACCACCGATCCTTCGCGCACCGCTACACTGGTAACCTGCCCGCCGCGTCGTGCCTCAAGAACCGCCTCAGACTCGGCGCGCACCTCACCCACCAAAGTTCGCGCACTTCCTTCACGTGAAAGTTCCGCTACTGATGCAAGCGTTACGACTCTGGCGCGGTCCGGTGTCGCTTCTTCTTCCTCGCCGTTATTTCGCACAAGGGTAAAACCGGCAGCGATTATGA
>PWVU01000155.1 GCA_003561715.1 Candidatus Kaiserbacteria bacterium
CTTTTTTCAAACCTTTGCACAGTATGATAACGCGCTCACCAAACACGGCTGTTCGCTCTTCAAGATCATAGGTGCGTTTTTGCGGAGTTTGAGACATTGGACCTTATCTGAAAATTGAAAAATGAACATTGAACATTCAACACTAGTATAACCGTCCACTGCAGGGGAAAGAAACGGACTAGGGAAGTTAGGGAAGTTAGGGCGCAATGCTGTTAGGGAAGTTGGGAAGGTTAGGGAAGTTAGGGCGCTTCGCTTTTAGGATTTAGATACTAGAGTTTAGAAATTATTTCAGGCGCTAGGGTTTAGGGGTTAGGAATTAGGCCTTGCGTTGTTAGGGAAGTTAGGGTGTTAGGATTTAGGGATTAAGGCGGCGAGGCGAAGCCTCGCCGCCTCTATCTCACGCATCTTCGATTTCGTTCACTTTAGTAGTTGCGTTACCAATGCGGTCATCTGCGCTTTCTTGTCAGGTTTGCTTTCGGCAATAAGTAAGGTGAGTGCGGTGAGGGACGCCGGATTGATATTGCGCCCACCTTTGATTCGCGCTTTTCGCAAGAACCATACAAACGCAAATGCGCCCGAGCGCTTGTTGCCGTCGGTAAACGGATGATCCTTTACCATAAAGTAGAGAAGATGCGCCGCTTTCTCTTCGGCGGTTTTATATAACGGCGTACCATCGAATGATTGCATCACACTCCCGACAATTCCTTCGATACTTCCCGCGTGACGTTCTTGTGCAAACAGCTCGGTCGCTTCACCCGTTCGCATGAGTTCGTTTCGCAACTCATGTATCGCGCTCATGAGTTCGTCGCTGGAAAGCTTCACCGCGCGTTTGGTCGTGCCTATGGGTGTAAGCGCTTCTTTGTCATATGCATCAAGCGACATCCACGTGCTCGCAAATTCTTTGATCAATTCCAGGACCTGTGCAGGATCAAGTACTGCGTGTTCCGGCAGAAGCGCTTGTACATCTGCAACCGCTTTCATAAATGCATCATAATGCTTCCCGACTCGTTTGCGATTTATCGTGTAGCCGTCGGCAATGTGTCCACGCAAGACTCGGGTTGCCCATTGACGGAATAGTGTTGCGGTCTTTGAATTGACGCGATAGCCGACGGAGATGATGGCGTCGAGGTTGTAGTAGTCTACTTGGTACGTCTTTCCGTCAGCGGCAGTTGTTGCAATTTTTGCAACAACTGAATCCCGCCTTAATTCACCCTCCTTGAAGATATTATTGAGGTGACGGGAAATAACCGATTTATCACGCCCAAACACCGATGAGATTTGATCAAGGGTAGCCCAGATGGTCTCCTGAGATACATCCCCCTTCAGCTCGATAGCGCCGTCTGAGGTTTGGTATATGATAATTTCGTGAGGTAATTTCTTTTTCATATGTCAATGGTATCACACTAATGAGGAATGTTTTGATTTAGGAATTATGGGACCGTCGCCAAACCCCACGTTTGAGCCACAAGCACCATAATCACTTCCTCCCCGACCCGAATACCGATCCGGTTCGTGCTCTCGGTACTGCAATACTCCTCTTTTCGTATGTCTTTCGAGCTATTTTCGCTCTCCGGACACACTCCTCCCTTGGTATCACACAGGTGAGAGCGTGGGAGAGAGCAGAGTGACCGCTTTCTTCAGGTTGTGCACGGTCGCTTCAAGAAAACACTGCATGGTCACCTTCACCAGCCCACGGAACTTCGTGCGCTTCCTGCGATATGCGAACGTTCCTTCAAAGGGCATGCGTACCGATGAGCGCCAACGGTCAAGGTCACGATCTTTTCTCGGATTGGTGTTCTTCCGTATGGTAGCCGTGTGGAGTCCGCGTGCCGTAAGGAGCGCGTCGGTCTTTTTCGTGTCATATATCTTGTCCATAAAGACCGCCCCTTCTCTCGGTGCTATACGATCGGCAACGGTGAAGTCGGGGACGTGTGCAGGGGTTGCCATCACACCCACCACCAGTCCATGACGCATATCCACCGCCTCGTGACGCTTGTAGCCATACCAGATCTTCTTCTTGCTCTTCGCGCCCCAGCGGGCATCGGGATCAGTGGCGTAGTTCTTCACATTCGCGTTATTGAGCTTTTCCTCACCATCGGCGATCGCTCGATCACGCTCTTCCCACAACGCGGTCTTGGTGACGATCGCCGAGGCGTCGATGAAAGTAAAGACATTACCAAAGAGCCCTTGTTCGGCGAGCTGTGTGTTGACCGCATGGAACAGGTCGGCGATCCGTTTGGTGCCGATACGAATGCGCAGTTTGGAGAAGTAACTATGGTCGGGAGTCGCTTCGGTGAGACCGAAACCGCAGAACCAGCGTACCGCCATGTTCTCACGGAGACACTTCTCCATCTGACGGTCGGAATAGTCTTCCCAGAACTGTATGAGGAGTGCTTTCAAGCCACGCTCTACTGCAATACCCGGAGCTCCCGTCGTGCTGTATGCCGTGTGGCAGGGCGCAAAGAGTGTATCCCAGTCAAGGAGTGTGGTGAGTGTTCGAAACGGATGATCGGCAGGGATGATGGCATTGAATATATCAGACTCGGTCTTGGCAAGCAGGAGATGTTCGACCGCGGGAGCAGGTTTTTGCATAGGTAGGAATGAGAGAAATATGGCTTGTATGAAGAGTATTATACATCAAAACGCCTCTGAGGGCTTGGGGAGAGGTGGGGAGTTTGGCGACGGTCCCATTATGCCTAGGCGCTAGAAGTTAGGCATTTGGAATTAAGGGCGACTGCGTCGCTCGATAACATTGACAGCATATATACATTGTATATAATACAAATGTGCAAAGAACGATGTGGACTGAATGGGTTTGATAAGACTATTGTACTGTGACAGAACTTTTCCATGATTGGGATCCTGAGAAAAATGCATGGCTTCTGGAGAAGCGAGGCGTTTCGTTTGAGATGGTTGTTGCGGCAATCGAATCGGGCGGACTTTTGGATATACTCCGGAATAAGAAACCCCGAACGCACCAGAAGTTATACATTGTGTTGCTTGAGGAGTATGTGTATGTAGTGCCGTTTGTTGAAGATTCGGAGAAGATCTTTCTCAAGACGATCTATCCATCAAGAACATTACACAAAAAATACTATGAAAAAAAAGACTAGTATTCCAAAAAAAACAAACCCGGAGACGCTCACTGCTGACGAGCGGGCTATTGAGCGCGCGCTTGAGAATGGTGAGTTTGTTTCAGTGCCCGATCGCGAGAAAGAGATCAAGCGAGCGCAGACAATTGCGCAAAACACCGCTCGAAAAACGCGCGCGATCAACATCCGTATCTCAGAGCGCGACTTGGTTCGCTTGCGTGCGGCAGCGCTACGCGAGGGCGTGCCATATCAAACATACGTAGCTTCGTTGATACATCGTTCAGTGGGGTGATGAAGTTAGGAAGTTGGGGCGTAGACATTAGGGTTTAAGGAAGTTAGGAAGTTAGGATGTTAGGGATTATTGGGTGTTAGGGCGGCGCGGCTACGCCGCGCCGCGTTCCTTTACCACCTGCCTAACTATCCACCACGCGCCACAACTAGCACGGTATTGGTAACAACCCCGCAAACTGGTATAGTACCGTCATGCCAATGAAAGACGTCCTGCGCTATATCGTATTGGCAGGCACATTCCTCATACCGTTCATCCCGCTGGTGGTGACCGGCTCGCTGTTCTTCCCGTATATCACCGGTAAGAATTTCTATTTCCGCATCATCGTTGAGATCATGCTGGTGGCATGGGTGCCGTTGATGCTGATGGATGCGAAGTATCGCCCGCGCTTCTCGTGGATACTGGGCAGTGTGTCCTTGTTTGTCGGCGTGATGCTGGTGGCGAATGTGTTTGCCGAAGATGTATTCCGCGCGTTTTGGAGCAATTATGAGCGCATGGAAGGATGGGTCACCCTTGCACATCTCTTGGTTTATTTCTTGATCTCCATTTCCATTCTCAATACCGAGAAACTCTGGCGCGCCTTTTGGAATACATCGATCGCGGTTGCCGGTCTTATCGGGGTGCTGTGGCTAAAAGAAGTGTACGACATTACCCAAGCTGGCGGACAGGTGCACCGCGCAAGCATCAATTTTGGCAATCCGACCTACCTCGCCATTTACAATGTCTTCCACGTATTCATTGCGCTGGTACTATCGCTTGAGCGATTAAAAAAATATTGGCTCCTGGGTATCTATGGTGCGATCGCGCTCATGCAGGTGGTAATGCTTTACTACACGGCAACGCGTGGCTCGATCTTGGGCTTGATCGCGGGTATTGGGTTGACCGGTTTACTCATTGCGTTGTTTGAGAGAAAGAGCGTTGGCTTGCGCAATGCGGCAATCGGCATGGTGCTTGCGGCAGTTGCAGTTGTCGGTGGATTTTATGCGATCAAAGATACCGACTTTGTGCGTGACTCGACCGTGCTCAATCGTTTTGCAACGATCACGCTCGATAGCGGTACGGCAGTTTCGCGTTTGATGATCTGGAACATGGCGTACGAAGGTTTTCAGGAGCGCCCGCTCTTGGGTTGGGGGCAAGAAGGATTTGTGCATGTGTTCAATAAGTATCTCGATCCGAACATGTATGCGCAGGAGCCGTGGTTCGATCGCACGCATAATGTGTTTTTCGATTGGCTCATTGCCGGTGGCATTCTTGGCTTCATCGCGTACTTTACCGTACCGGCGGCCATGCTGTATTACCTGTGGTTCTACAAGCGTCCCGAAGCGCATCCATCGCTCATGAAGCGCATTATCTCGTCGATCGGCTTTGCACGATACGACGAGCATCCGATGTCGATCGCCGAGCGTGCGCTCTGGACGGGCATGCTTGCGGCGTACTTTGTGCACAACCTCTTCGTATTCGATAATCTTACGAGTTATTTGCTCTATATCGCAATGCTTGCGTATGTGCATGTGCGCGTGACGAGCGATCGTGATGCTATTGCGGCACATAAGACTATTTCACCCGAGGTCGGTTCCATCGTGGTATTTCCGTTTATGGTTGCGGTAATGATCGCTTTTGGATTGTATTCAATTTACTACCCCTTTAGTGCATCAAGAGACGTGGTGCAAGGATTGCGTCTTATCTCGCAGATCCCGCAGATTCCCGCGGATCAGATATCGCCAGGGCAAAAAGAGGAGCTGTATCGACGAGCGCTTGATCTCTACACGCAGGCTGATGAGGTCGACTTCCTCGGGCGTCAGGAAATTTCCGAACAATTTGTGCAAGCCGCGTCACGTATTGCGCAATCGGATGCACCGGACGAGATCAGGCAACAGTTTATCGACCGTGCAGGCGCTTCTATGGAGCGGCAGATCGCCCGGGTGCCGAACGATGCCCGTACGCTCATCTTTATGGGCCAATTTCTCTCGACGACCGGTGCAACGACACGCGCTCTTGAGTATTTTGAGCGTGCTCGTGAAGCCTCGCCAACCAAGCAGTCGATCTACTTTGAGATCGGCTCACGCCACATCAATCTGGGGAATGTGGATGAGGCGGTTGAGACATTCAGAACCGCGTTCGAACTTGCGCCTTCAAACATTCAGGCACGCGAATTTTATGCGCTTGGACTGATATACGATGGTCGCATCGAGGAGGCGGAGGCGCTCTTTGTGGATGACGACGGTGAGATGTTGGTGACATCCGACAAGTACTTTGTGAACGAGGACGGGGTGCTGGTAATGAATGACGATCGTTTCTTGCGCTCTTACGAGGCGGGCGGACATCACGATCGTGTATTAGCTATTTTGCGTGAGCGCTTGCGTTTGAGTCCTGCGTCAATACAGGCGCATGTGTCTCTTGCGGCAGGGTATGCGGGCGCGGGAAATGATGCGGCGGCGATCGAAACGCTGGAAGCGGCGATTGAGCTCGACACGGCGTTCGAAGAGCAGGGGCGTGCCTTTATTGAACAGGTGCGCTCCGGCGCGTTGCGTCGGCAATAGTAGGATGTGTGTGAGTAAGAAAGCTTGACGTACGTGCGTTGTTGCATATACTTGTAAGTGAGTGCGCAAGCATTCCATATAAAAAATGAAAAACTGCGTAAGACCCGCCCATCAAGCGGGTTTTGCGTGTATGAGGTCATCCACACCCACAATATATCCGTGCGCAAAATGTAGGTGTCCAACACCTACATTTTGGTGGTGGGGTGTGTTGGATAAGACTGTGGGTGACAATAGCGGGGGTGTGGGTATACGTAATGGCACTGAAGGTGTTATTTGTGTATACTTCTGGCTGAGCGTTTTGCGCCTCGAAGTGGAGAGCAGAGCACTCAAAAGTTTTTCATTTTTTGGAGTCTTGCTCACTGCTCTCCGCTTCGGCGCGCAACAGTGCGCACTACATTGCACACAAACGCGTGGTACACTGGTGCCACGCGTTTGTGTATGGATATACAAGCATCAGTGTCATTAGCGCCTCACACAACAATGCGGGTTGGCGGCCCCGCTCGGTTTTGGTGTGAGCCGACAACATTTGGTGAATTGCAAGAGGCGTGCGTCTATGCCCACACACACAACGCACCGATCGTTGTTCTCGGTGGTGGCTCCAATGTGGTTATTCGCGATCGTGGTATCAATGCATTGGTAATGCGTATGCGTCTCTCGGGTATTGAAATCGTGCGTGAAGATGCTGACGAGGTGCTGGTGCGTGTGGGAGCAGGCGAATCGTGGGATGCGCTTGTTGCGTGGACGGTTGCACGAGGATGGTGGGGATTGGAAAATCTGTCCGGCATACCCGGTACGGTAGGCGCGGCGCCGATACAAAACATCAATGCCTATGGCTCTTCGGTTGCCGATACGATTGTCTCAGTCGAAACGTATCACCCCGATCAAGATGTGCATACGACGTTTGACACTCCTGCGTGTCGGTTCGCGTATCGCGATAGCGTGTTCAAACAAGCAGAAGGGAAAGGGTGGGTAGTGACTGCGGTACTCTTCCGACTTTCAAGGGTGCCACATGCGCATACCGCATACCGAAGTGCGTCTAACGCAATGGAGCGTTACTTTGCCGAGCATAACATCACTAAGCCTTCAATCGGTGATGTGCGAGATGCGGTACTCTCGATCAGAAAAAAGATCGGTATGCTTGAGGGGTGCTATCGATCCGCCGGTTCATTTTTCAAGAATACGCTGTTGGGTAGCGAGCAGTTTGCTCGTGTGAAAGAGATCGTCATGTGTGATCATGCGGCGTTGGCAGAACGACTCAGTCCGTGGTACTGGGAGTTGCCGGATGGTCGCGTGAAAGTATCAACGGCGTTCTTGCTCGAGTGCACACCGTACAACAAAACGGCATTTGCTGATCGCGCATTTCGTGACACAGTCGGTATCTCACCTGTACATTCACTTTCGCTTATCAATCTTAGCAATGCGCGTGCGAGTGACATTGAAGCGTTCATGCACGAGATGATTGAAGCGGTTGCATCACAATTCTTCATCACGATCGAACCGGAAGTGTTATTTCTTGGTGATGCATGATCACGTGTGTCGCACGAATGCATGAGTATGAAAATTTTTTTGAAAAACAGTTTCAAAAAAAATGTAAAAACTTATCCACACTTTTACACAAAAAAATATTGTTTGTTATTTTTTTGTGCACGATAATGTATGCATACCACTGACATCTGATAACAAGTATGCAATGTGCACTTGAGGTCGACGATGTCATGTATGAATACCCATTAGTTCATTAATGCATCGCTCTTTGTATGGCACCAAAAAAACGACCAGCTGCAAAAAAGGCAGTTAAGAAAGCGGTCAAGAAAGTAGCAAAGAAAGCAAAGAAGACCGTAAAAAAAGTAGCAAAGAAAGCAAAAAAGCCTGTCAAAAAAGTAGCAAAGAAAGTAGCAAAGAAGACCACGAAGCGAAAGACTGCGAAGAAGAAATAATCGAGATAAGACATACGGTCTGTATCGAAATCACACAAGCCGCGCGCATCTGCTCGCGGCTTGTGTGCGTTGTATATAAAAGATACACAATACAAGAATCAAAAACCAAATAAAACACAGAAACCAAATACCAAATCACAAAATAACAAAAGCCAAATAAATTACAAATGCAACATATCCAAACGACCAAACGTTCCGCGGAAGCACTCATAAAAGCGTGCCTTAGAGTTTGTATATTTTGATACTGTGTTTTGTGATCTATTGAGAGATTGGGATTTTGAATTTGGAATTTAGAGTAATGCGCCACAGGTGACTGTTGCTGTTGGGCAGACTAATCAGCCTTCACTCCCGCTCTCTCACGCTTGAAAAAAATATGCTACAATGCGACGCGTTATGTTTTCATTCATCAAGGGACTCTTGGGAGATTCAGAAGGAAAAAAACACTTGGAAGAAGCGCGCGCAATCGCGGATACCGTCAATCAGTGGGAGGCGGAGATCGCCGCGCTCGATGACACGGCACTTGCCGCAAAGACCGGTGAGTTCAAACAACGTCTTGCCGATGGTGCAACACTCGAAGATATTCTGCCGGAAGCATTTGCCGTTGTGCGTGAGACTGCCAAACGATTGCTCGGTGAGCGTCACTACGATGTGCAGATCATGGGCGGATACATTTTGCATAAAGGTATGATCGCCGAAATGCGTACCGGTGAAGGTAAGACATTGGTAGGAACGTTGCCGACGTATCTAAATGCGCTCGCCGGTAAGGGTGTGCACTTGGTGACGGTCAATGATTACCTCTCGCGTCGCGATGCGGTGTGGATGGGACAGATCTACGCATTTCATGGATTGTCGGTCGGTATCGTCAACAGTCAGTCGAGCTACCTCTATGACGCCGCGCATGAAGAGCAGAGCGATGTCGATCGTGAGCGTGACGAACTTGGTGTCTTCAAAGTCGAGTATGATTTTTTGCGTCCGGTATCACGCCAAGAAGCGTATGCGGCGGACATCACCTACGGTACCAACAGCGAGTTTGGGTTCGATTACCTGCGCGACAATATCGAGTACGATGCCAAGAATCTCCGACAGCGCGAGCCGTACTTTGCGATCGTGGACGAGATCGACTCAATCTTGATCGATGAAGCACGTACGCCGCTTATCATTTCAGCTCCCGCGGCTGAGTCCGAAGATCTCTATGGCACCTTCGCCAAGATCGCTGAGACCTTGGTTGAGGGTGAAGATTACGAAGTCGATGAGAAACATCGGTCCATCGGCATGAAAGATGCGGGTATTGAAAAGGCCGAAAAAGCGCTGGGCGTTGAGAACATATACTCTGATATGGGCATCAAGTACGTGCATCATCTGGAAACGGCGGTGCGCGCTAAAGCGGTCTTTCAGCGTGATAAGCAGTACGTGGTGCGCGATGGACAGGTGGTGATTGTGGACGAATTCACCGGTCGTCTTCAGCCGGGGCGACGTTGGAGCGAGGGCTTGCATCAGGCAGTCGAAGCTAAAGAGGGAGTACCGGTTCAGCGCGAGTCGCGCACCTTTGCGTCGATCACCTACCAGAACTATTTCAAGATGTACGCGAAGCTTGCGGGTATGACCGGTACGGCGCTCACCTCAAGTGAAGAATTCTATTCGGTGTATAAACTTGATGTGGTAGTGGTGCCGACTCATAGGCAAGTACAGCGTATCGATAACATTGATCTTATCTTCCGGAACGAACAGGGAAAATTCAAAGCAATTGCGCGCAAGGTGAAGGAAGTGCACGAAAAGGGCCAGCCGATACTTATCGGTACTGCGTCGATCGAAAAGAATGAACAGCTGTCAGAGTATCTCAAAAAAGAGGGTATACCGCACGAGGTATTGAATGCGAAGAATCACGAACATGAGGGTGAGATCATTGCACAAGCGGGGCGCCGTGGGCGTGTAACCATTGCCACCAACATGGCGGGGCGCGGTGTTGATATCAAGCTTGGCGGCATACCGGCAACGGATGAAGAAGCACAAGAGGTTCGTGATCTCGGTGGGTTGTACGTGATGGGTACGGAACGCCATGAGGCGCGTCGTATCGACAATCAGTTGCGCGGTCGTTCCGGACGTCAAGGCGATCCGGGCGAGACGCAGTTCTTTGTATCCCTTGAGGATCAGCTGATGCGCGTGTTTGCAACCGGTATGATGGGCGGTGTGATGGACAAGATGGACTGGCCGGAAGATCAGCCGCTTCAGCTCAAGACGGTCACGCGTAGTCTTGAGACTGCACAAACCAAGATCGAAGGATTCCATTTCGATACGCGTAAACGAGTGCTCTCGTACGATAACGTACTCAATACGCAGCGCAAGAGCGTCTATGCAAAACGACGTGCATTGCTGATGGGTGATCGTGAGGCAATTGAAGACTATCTCGATGAATGTGCCGATCTGTGTCCAGACATACCGACTGACCCGCTAGAAGCAAAAAAGAAAGAGCTGGGTGAGGATGTGTATTACGAGTCGGTACGACGCATTGCGCTGCAGACCATCGATATGCAGTGGATGGAGCATTTGGAGACCATGGAGTATGTGCGCTCGAGTGTGAACTTGCGAGCATATGGCCAGCGTGACCCATTGATTGAGTACCGCAAGGAAGCGTTGCGGTTGTACCAAGACCTCGGCTACGCAATCACAGAGCGTATTTTGGAGACCATTCCTTCGATCACGGCAACGCCCGCCGAGCCGGTCCAGCCGCGTAATTTACGGGAAATACATGCCGACGGTAGTCTCTTGGGACGTACTACCTCGGGCTCGACCACGACCGGCATGACTATGCCTCAGGCGTCACAGCCCGCATCCGCCGGGGAGAAGATCGGTCGCAATGATACGGTTACAATAGAAAAGAACGGCGAAACACAATCACTAAAATACAAAAAAGCGGAGCGGCTCATAAAAGACGAGGGTTGGCGACTCGTTAAAGGTACATAAGCTGATACGCATCTCTCAAAGAATCAAGATAGCGCAGTCCCGCACTTTGCAAGTAGTGCTGGGGCGGAGCGGCTCATAAAAGACGAGGGTTGGCGACTCGTTAAGAGTGTGTAAGCAGGTATGCGTATCTCGAAGAATCAGAGAAGCGAAGTCCCGCACGTTGCACTGGTGTGGTGGAAAAGTGGCGCGTTCGCAATATTGGTCGTCAACGGGTGGGGAGCAATTGGTGCTTATGTGTGCTGGAGAATACGATCAGGCATGAAGGGTGACGCTGCTACGTGCCGATAAGAGATAAAATGTGTGCAGCATTGTCTCTTGGCGTAAGGGGTCTTAAATCCGTGTGCAAAGTTATCAACACGCTATTTTGCCTATACGGTATATACTATGGAGTATGCAGTGTGATAAAGAGTGCGCCGGCTCTGCGTATACTCTAAAAGACGCATCGGTGGGTTCATGCAAGAGCATAGCGTTTACCCTAGTATGAAAGCACTTATGTTCGGCTGGGAATGGCCGCCACACAACAGCGGGGGACTGGGAGTTGCCTGCTGGGGCTTATCTCGCGCTATAGCCGCCGAAGGCGTCGATTTGACTTTCGTCCTCCCGCGACGCGTCAAAGCGAGCGCCCCTTGGGCAAAGATCGTATTCGCCGATCTCTCACATTTGTCTCCGGAGATGGAGGCGCTTCGCGAACGTCTTTTTTCGGGTTATATCACCGCTGAGCAGTACGAGCTTTTAAAAAAAGAGTATCCCGAGCTTGCGCATTTGCAGGGCTCGCTCTTTGATGAAGTATTGGCGTACGGCATTAATGCGCGTCGCGTCGCGCGCCTTGAGTCGCATGATGTGATTCACGCGCACGACTGGCTGTCCATGCTTGCGGGCATTGAGGCGCGCAAGGTCTCGGGTAAGCCGCTTATTGTGCATGTGCACGCAACGGAGTTCGATCGTAGTGGTGAGTCCGGTATGTACAACGGCATTTACCACATTGAGCGCATGGGAGTACACGCGGCGGACAAAGTGATCGCCGTTTCTAATTACACCAAGCAGATTCTCGTGCGCTACTACGGCATGGATCCCGCACGGATCGAGGTGGTACACAATGGTATCGATCAGGATGACACAACCGTCGTGCAAAGTTCGGAGGAAGTAATGCATGCCTTAAAACGGCGCGGCATGCATATCGTCCTGTTTGTGGGTCGCATCACCATGCAGAAAGGTCCCGAGTACTTCTTGCGCGCCGCGCGGCGCGTGCTGGAAAAGCGCCCCAATACCGTTTTTCTGTTTGCCGGCTCGGGTGATTTGGAGCGTCGCACGATACAAGAAGCGGCGTACTACGGTATTGGTGACAAAGTCATCTTTTTAGGTTTTATGCGCGGGGAAAGCTTGGCGAAATTGTATAAGTTGTGCGATGTGTTCGTGATGCCTTCGGTATCGGAGCCGTTCGGCATTGTGCCTCTTGAGGCGCTGGCAAATGGTGCACCGGTCATCGTATCGAAACAATCAGGTGTTGCCGAAGTGCTCAATCATGCGCTCAAGGTGGATTTTTGGGATACGGATGAGATGGCGGAGAAGATCATTGCGGTGTTGGAGTATGAAGCACTGCGTAGCACTATGCGCGACAACGGTAAGCGTGAAGTGTTTGGTTTGGTGTGGAAAAAAGCGGCCGAAAAATGCAACCGAATATACGAAACCGTAGTACAATCATTCTACAGTCAAGGAACAAAAAAAGCAGGGTAACATTGTCCATGTTGTTGCGGTTCGATCTTTTGCGGGAGAGACCGAGTAGTATGATGTATCAAGTATCATGCATAGACACGTTCCTGCATCCTAACTCCCTAAATCCTAACATCCTAACTCCCTATTCATGAGCTCCGTTTGCATCTATTTCCATGTACATCAACCCTACCGGGTCAAGCGCTACCCGTTCTTTGCGATCGGTGAGGACCATGCGTATTTCAACAATAGTGATGATTGTGATCTGAATAATGCGCGCATTGTTGATAAGGTAAAAGGGAAGTGCTATCTGCCGGCAAACCGGATGTGGCTTGAGTCGCTTGAGCGTCATCCTCAGCTCAAGCTGGCATTTTCAATAAGCGGCACCGCGCTTGAGCAATTTCAAGAGTATGCACCCGAAGTTCTTGCGTCATTCCAACAGCTGGTAGATACGGGGCGCGTTGAATTGATTTCGGAGACGTACTATCATTCATTGGCATTCTTGCGTTCCATGCGGGAATTTCGCGAGCAGGTCGCACTTCACCGTAAGCTCCTCTATGATCTGTTTGGTGTTACGCCGACGGTATTTCGTAACACCGAGCTCATCTATCGTAATGATATTGCGCACGAGGTCGCTGACATGGGGTACCGCGGACTCTTGACCGAAGGATGGGATCATTACCTGGGCTGGCGCAGTCCGAATTTTCTCTATCATGCCAAAGATCGCCCGTCACTCAAGTTGCTCTTGAAAAACTATAAACTCTCTGACGACAGCGCCTTTCGGTTTTCGGATAAAAATTGGGCGGCGTATCCGTTGACTGCTGAGACGTACGGCGACTGGATCTCCGCAGTCAATGGCTCAGGCGAACTCGTCAATCTCTTTATGGATTATGAGACGATCGGCGAGCATCACTGGGAAGATACCGGCATCTTCGACTTTTGGCGCGCCGTACCCGGCGAGATACTCAAGCATCCGGATAACGACTTCGTAACACCCTCGGAAGCTATCGCCCGCTACCGGGCGGTTGATGAGTACGATGTGCCGCACTACCTATCGTGGGCGGATATGGAGCGTGACATTTCTGCGTGGTTGTCGAATCCCATCCAGCATGATGCATTGCGTGCCATCTATGAGTTTGAGGAGGATGTGCGCAAGGCAAATGATCCCGCATTACTACATGAGTGGCGCAAATTGCAAACGTCTGATCATTTTTACTACATGTGTACCAAGTACTTTGCCGATGGCGATGTGCACAAATACTTCTCTCCGTATGACACGCCGTATGAGGCATTCATTGCCTACATGAATGTGATCAACGATATGAAGCTTCGCGTTGCGGATGCGTTAGCCCGGGCTGAGCAAGCGCCTCTTCCCGCTCAAGAAGCGTTGGCGGAACAAACGCTCACGTGGAAAGAGCGGTTGCGCCGATTCTTTCTTCCGCAGTATGATTGAAGTATGAAGTAGTTGCACTCATTATCCAATAGTTCTTTTCACACAGTATGCCAACAACAACTCCCGAAAAAAAAGCAAGTGCCTCACGAAAAAAAGCGGGCACAAAGTCACCTTCAAAGACCACGCCCAAACGTGCGGTTGCTAAAAAACGTCTCGCAAAGACTGCGTCTCGGGCTACTGCAAAAAAAGCGACACGTACACGCGCATCAAAAGCCAAAGCGACATCCTCCTCATCCGCTTCCAAAGCGCGTGCATCACATGCAACCAAGGGTGCAGCACTCAAGAAGCTTGCACATACCTCGCGCGCTCGCGCAGTCGATTCTTCCAAGAAAATGGTTGCGGAAGACTCCGAGTGTTTTTGGGTGAACAATGGTCCGGTGGTAAGCACCCTGGCGGAGCTTGCGCGCACCATGCACGAGATATCCGATGACCAATTTTGGCATCATGTCCGCCCGGATCAAAATGACTTTGCGCGGTGGGTCGAAGATGTCTTTGGGGAGCGAGGGCTTGCGCGCAAGATTGAACGAACCAAATCACGTACCGGAACCTATCGTGTAGTGGTCGCACACGTATCACTCGGAAGCTAGTGCGCTATGAGTCGAAACTTGGTACTTGGCAATGGCTCAATGCTGATTGCGCTTGATGCGTATGGTCAGGTGCGTGATTTTTACTATCCCTATGCCGGAGAAGAGTTGCAAACCGGGGATGACTGCGTGCATCGCATTGGGGTGTGGGTCGAGGGAATATTCCGCTGGTTTGATGATCCTAGTTTTTCCATTTCTGTCACGTATCAAGACGAGACGTTGGCATCAAATGTTATCGCGCGCTCAGAAGAGCTGTCCATCGAGTTGGTATTTACCGACGTTATATACAACGAGCGTAACATCTTCGTGCGTCAAGTGCGCGTGCGCAATCTCGCTGAACGCAAGCGTGAGATAAAGGTATTTTTTAATCAGCAATTCGTTATTTCCGAATCAACACGCGGAAACACGGCATTTTACGAGCCGGGATTGAATGCGTTGGTGCATCACCGGGGCAGACGTGTTTTTTTGATAAGCGGGGTGATGGCAGGAGTCCCGTTTGCGACGTATTCAATCGGACACTTCAATGCGCACGGCAAACAGGGAACCTGGCGCGATGCTGAGGATGGAATTCTGAGCGAGAATCCCATTGAGCATGGCAAGGTAGACTCGACGATCGGATTTCCGCACCGGCTTGCGGCGCACGAAGAAGTGGTACTCGATTACTGGATAGTTGCCGGTGAGACACTTGAAGATGTAAAGCGTGATCATACCTACTTGCTTACCAAAACACCCGACCATCTCCTTGAGACCACCCAAGACTACTGGCATGCTTGGGTGAATAAAAACACCTTCGAATTTTATGGTATGTCGGAGGCGGCGGCGAAATTGTTTAAGACGTCGCTTTTGATCATGCGCACCCATGTCGATAATCGTGGCGGTATCATCGCGTCGTGTGACGCGCATATTGTGCATGACGGCTTTGATACGTACGGCTACGTGTGGCAGAGAGACGCTTCGATCATAGCGGATGCTTTTACGCGCGCCGGGTACTACGAGATCGCCCGTCGGTACTATGAGTTTTGTCGTGACGTGATCAGTGATGAAGGGTACTTCTATCACAAGTATACGGTGAGTAAATCACTCGGCTCATCGTGGCATGCATGGATCAAAGACGGTAAACGACGTCTTCCCATTCAGGAGGATGAAACGGCGCTGGTGTTGATAACGCTCTGGCACTACTACGAGCGCGCAAAGAATATTGAGCTCATTGAGAATATCTATAACCCGCTTATCAAGCAGGCGGCGGAGTTTTTGCGTACCTATCGTGATCCCAAGACCAACTTACCGCGCCCCTCGTATGATCTTTGGGAAGAAAAGTACGGGGTGACCGTCTTTACCGCCTCAACCGTCTATGGGGGGTTACGCGCCGCAGAGCGTTTTGCCAAGCTTCTTGGTAAAGAGCAGGACGAGGCGCGGTATGCAACCGCGGCACGCGAAGTCCACACAGCACTTCTCAAGCATCTCATGGCCACCCATGAAGGATCGCCGCGCATGCTGTGCGCACTTGGTGGTGATCAGGAGCCAATTGATGATACGTTCGATGTAAGTAATCTGTATGGTCTTTTTGCATTCGGTGTGTTGGCGGTCGATGATCCGCGCGTCGCGGCATTGCGCACTACCGTTCTTGCAGAACTCTCTCCCAATACCCCGATCGGCGGGGTCATGCGTCATCAAAGTGATTACTACTATCGTGCGCATCAAGAAGTACATGGCAATCCGTGGTTTATTACAACTCTCTGGATAGCGCAGGCGGACATTGCGCTTGCTAAAGATGCAGACGATCTTGCGCGTGTGGCGGAGTATTTTGAATGGGTTGTGAAGTACGCACAGCCTTCCGGCATCTTATCTGAACAACTCGATCCGTATACCGGGGCGCAGTTGTCGGTCGCACCCCTCATATGGAGTCATGCCCAGTACGTCACCGCGGTTATCGCCTACCTCGAAAAGGCTCAGGAGTTGGGATTGTGCAAGACATGTTATCCACTCACCATTCCGCATGAGTAGGGGTTGGGAAAAAAGCAGTAAGTAGGTGGTAGCGCCGGGTCTTTAGTTAGTAGTTTTGCATGTTGAATTCGGGGATTTGAGGTTTGTTTGGAACCTGGTGCTTGGGATTTGAAGTTTTGGCTATCCCGACTTTCCTGTGGGCCCTAACGCATTAGAGCCCCATTAGCGGTATGCTAGTGGCATATGAAAAACCACACCCACACCCCGGCGGTAGGGGCTCACTATGCCCAATTAC
>PWVU01000052.1 GCA_003561715.1 Candidatus Kaiserbacteria bacterium
GAGCTCGGGTGCATCTGGCTGGAGAAGGATATTGCCGCATTGCGGCATATCGTCGCTGACGAGTTTCAGGACTACGAAGATCCTTTTCAGTCACCTATCACTACGTGGGAAGAACTTGAAGCGGTTTTGGCAAGAGGTGCACGACCAGCACATCGAAAGTCTATCAATTGAGATCCTCATTGAGGACGATGTGCGTGGTTTGGCCCGCTATGAGTTTGTCTGCACCGACCCTGTTGGTACCAAACACCACTCGCGCGGGGCACACTATGTGAAGCTTGACGAAAAAGGTAGAGCGATCGAGTTTCGGCAGTGGTGGACCACAAAAACATGTTAGCACTTACTCACCCGGTCAGTAGGTTGTTCCTGAAAGATGCGGACTCGATGCTACGTATCGCCTATTGCTCACCCCTCCTTGTAAGACCCTCTCCACCTCCGCGTCCTATACTCTGTATCCATCTGAGCTATGACCCTCAAGCAATCGGCAATAACTTTTTCGGAGTTTTTGATGTTTTACCTGGCGCGCGCACCCTATGTGCGCGTGTTGCTTGCGCTGGTGGTTGGCTTTGTACTGTATGCGGATGTATACATGCCCAGATTGGCATTGCCTGAATTACTCGAAACGCTTCTCTTTTTGGTGCTCATCTACGTGCTCTTGGATATTGCAACGGATGCGACCCGTCGCAGTGCAACGTTCATCTATCGCAAACGAAATGGGTATGATGCAGAGTACACGGACATATTCATTTTGGGTATGCGACAGCTTTCGCTGATCGTGACAATAGGGCTCTTTATCATTATTGTGATCGAGCTGTATCTTGGCGGAATTCGGCATGTGCTGACATCGCTTGCCCTCTTCTCGGTCTTCACCGCGATCATATTCAAAGAGGCATTGCAGAATTTCTTTGCGGGGATCGGCATGATGTTCTCCGGTGAATTGCGCATGCGGGATTATGTGAAGATCGGTGAGCACAAAGGGCGTATTACCAGTATTTCGTTTCAGCGTACCAAGCTACTCACCGACACGAGCGATATTGTGGTCGTACCCAATCATCACCTGCAACAACAAGCATTTATCAATTACTCCAAGCTCACGACCAAAAATACTTTTGTGACATTTGCGCTTGCGCGTGATGAGCTTTGTGCGTATCACGCTATCAAAGAACGCATCGAGCGGGAGGTTCCTGCAGAATTTGAGGATCTCTTGCAGGTTGAAAATGCGATTCGCTTTACGTGTGATGAGTTTACCCGGGAGTCGGTCACGTACTCGGTTGAGTACAAGATCCCGACATTCTCCTTCAAGACGGAGATCATGTTGCGCAACAAGACGCTCGCTATCGTCGCCGATGAGGTGGTACGAGTGAATACAGAGTGTGCTCATTAGGGAAATGGACCTACACATTCGGCACATTCCTTGGTCACTCTTGAAACAACTCTTTCACGTCGTCCCACGTGAGTTTCTTGAAGAGGTCACCGCTTTCGCCGATCAGCGCATCCGAGAGCGTCTTCTTTTTTGCCTTGAGTGTCTGTATCTTTTCCTCGATCGTGCCGCTGGTGAGTAATCTATACACATGCACGGGGTTAGTTTGTCCGATACGGTGTGCACGATCAGCGGCTTGTGCCTCAACACTGGGATTCCACCACGGATCAAAAATGATGACGGTATCCGCCGAGGTCAGGTTGAGTCCGGTACCGCCCGCTTTCAGGCTGATCAAAAATACAGGAATGGATGCGTCGGTGTTGAACTGATCGACCAGTGTATGACGATTGCGCGTTTTGCCGGAGAGGTACAGATGTTGAATGTTCAGAGCGGAGAGTTCTTTGGCGATGATATCAAGCATGCCGGTAAATTGACTGAATACAAGTATTTTGTGATTGCCTGCCACCGCCTCACCGATGAGTTCAAGTGCAAGTTCAAGCTTGGCAGATTCATACTCATTGTGCCGCGCCTTTGTATCTAATAGAAGTGCCGGATGATTACATGCTTGTCGAAGCTTCATCAAACCGGCGAATATGTGTATATGAGATTTGGTGAACCCCTTTTCCTCAACCGCCGTAAAGACATCTCGCTTAACCTGTGCGAGTATCTCTTGATACAGCACGCTTTGCGTAGTTCCCAATTCACACACTACCTCCTGTTCGACTTTCGGTGGCAGGTCTTTGAGTACTTCCGCTTTCGTACGCCGCAACATGAATGGCTCCACTTTTTTGCGTAAATGCTTGAGCGCGCGCATATCACCGGCGTCCATGATAGGTCGATGGAAGTGCTTTGCAAAATGTTCGTAGCTTCCCAAAAAGCCCGGCATACAAAAATCAAAGACCGACCATATCTCAGAGACATTGTTTTCAAGGGGTGTGCCGGTCAGTGCCAAGCGATACGCGACATTGAGACGCTTGGCAACTTGAGCGCTTTTGGTCGCGTGGTTTTTTATGAATTGCGCCTCGTCCAGTATGGCGTAGTTGAATGTGATCGATGGGCGTACCAACAGCGCTTCGTCTTTTTTGAGGGTATTATAACTAATGATGACGACTTCGCATGATGAAAAACGCTTCACCAGTTTTTTGCGCTCAGCCGGAGTGCCTTCGTACACAAGGGTGGTTAGCTCGGGAGCGAACCGCTCGATCTCATGTTTCCAATTGTATATGAGTGTTTTGGGGCAGACGACAATGCTCGGTGTACCTTTGGTGCGGTTCATGGCCAGAAGAGTGATGGCTTGAAGTGTCTTCCCAAGACCCATATCATCCGCAAGAATGCCCGCAAACCGAAAACTACGCAGGAAGTGCATCCAGTACACACCCTCTTTTTGATATGGACGCAATATCTTTGCAAAGCGAGCGGGGATGCGAACCGGCTTGACCGGTTTACCGCGCTCCATGTGGCGTACGAACCGGTCGAAGCTTTTTGCACGCTCACTCGCGTAGTGCTCGGAGGAGGTAAGCACATATTTCAATTCTGCCGCATGATAGAGTTTGCCCCGAAATCCGTTCTCGCGTGCCTCAAAACTGTTGAGGAGTGTTACCAGACGAACCAAGTCTTCACGATTACTGATGTCAACCATAGTACCGTCGTCACGCGTAAAGACAGTCTTTCCGCTTTCCACAAAATCTATTACATCCTTGAGTGTCAACCGAGCGCCGCCGCAATAGCAGGCGACATCAAAATGCAACCAGTCGTTTTCGCCATCCGCCGTGATCGAGGAAAACTCGGTCTGCACCGACGCTGTTTCGTAGGCGATCACATCTCGCGTAAACACTATCGGGTACTCTTGTTCTTGTGCAAAGGCGCACAGTGCCGGCCATGCGTCGCGTAAATAGCGCAGTACTTTTTTCTCACCGGGGTAGTGTGCGCGAAGTGTTTTAGTAAACCCTATTTCCTCTGCATGTGCGGACACAGTGCGGTACCATGCGATCTCTTTTTCTTCCGCAATGGGTGCGATATGCAAGACGCCTTGCTCTACGTAGGTGCGGTGGGTGTCTTGTGGTGCGTACCGGTCAGGCGATGAGTATCTGAGCGCCAGATGCTTTACACCGCCTGCAGTGCTGGTGTAGACGCTTTCACTGACGTCCTGGCGCATTGATCCATAGTCGATCATGGCGCGCATGGTGATTGCTTTCTCCTTGGCATGGTACTCGATCTCAAAGAGCGCTTCTTCTTTGGTTGCGCGATCAACTCTGGTGATTTCGGGCAGTGGCGCGGTAAGCGCAAGGTGACGCTCTGCGAGCGCAACCATCTCTTCGTATTGCCAGAGTTCATCACCTGTGAGATAGGTTTGTGGCGGGGCCTCTTCATGTCGGGAATACGTAAAACCGTATCTGTAGAAAGCGGTAGTATCGGCTCGGCTGATCATCTGTGCGAGTTCGTTTGGCATAGGATAAAACGTCACCGTATTCTTCGCCAGGTGGGCTACACAGTCGGCGCTGGCAACGAATGAGTATCCAAATCGAGAGTATGATTGATACGGCAAGTAGTCGGACGCAAGCACCAATGCAAAACGGCATTGTGACGAAGAGCTGTCTGGATCACGCGGAATATGTTGTATACACGCACGTATTTTTTGTGTTTCTTCCGTATGAAACGACATTGCTGACGACTTCCCGACATTGTACGGGTCATAGGTCGTGGGAATATCACTCTCTTGTATGAGTTTCGCCATATGTCTAAGATCTCGATCCGGTATATACGCGTCCCATATCCGAGCACGTAGTCCTTCCAAAAGTTCGCGCTGGGTATCGGTCAAGCCGTCATATGCAAGCACTTCTTTTACGCTCGCTTCAATATAAGGATGGGCGCGCTTGCGCAGAGAAGGAGTAAGCTGGGTATCCAGATATATGAGATACTTAGTGGGATTAAATCGCTTCGGTGTGGACCGTTTTTTGCGTTGTGTAGGAACCGGTGCATCAGAGTGACTCCTGATGGTTGCGTTGGTACGTCGCAGTGCAACCAGTTGCTTTACAAGATCATCAGACAATACCTCTGTAGGGATACCAAGTTTCGTAAGAGTGTCGATAAGCTCTTGGCGCTCGTCAAGGAAAGGCGCAGAGAGAGCGGATGTGGACATTGAGTGAGAAGCTGTGTGTTCGGGTTGGCTCTGGAGTGAGACGGCGTTTGGTAAAAAACTCGTATCGTGTTTGGCGTAGTATAGTTTGGCATACTCAAATAGCGCACCGAGAAACGTTTCGTTATCTGCGT
>PWVU01000026.1 GCA_003561715.1 Candidatus Kaiserbacteria bacterium
CCATATACCACCAGAAATCGCAGCGTTCGGGGTACAACGAATGGATTCATCCCGACATGGTGGGTTTTTATCTCCCCATCGACGATTGGCGCCCGGATGTGATTGAATTCAACCGCTTGTCGGATAACACTTCTCTCAAGATCTTTTCCTTTGAAATCAAGAAACACCTGATGAAATCGAATTACAGAGAAGCATATTTCCAGGCTGTTTCAAACTCATCGTGGGCTCATGAGGGATATCTGGTAACAGCGGAATTACTGCAAGACGACGATTTTCTCTCGGAGCTTGAACGACTGGCTTCCTCCTTCGGCATCGGAATCATTCACTTAGATCCCCGGGACATCGACAGTTCGAGCATTCTCTATCCGGCCCGGAGAAAGGAAGTACTGGACTGGGAAACGATCAACAAATTGTGCGAGCAGAACACGGACTTTGAAAAATTCCTGCAGGACGTGAAAATAGATTTTGAGTCGAAGCGAATCCATCGACATGAATACGACGAAGTCAAAAAAGACATCCGAAAGTATATCCAAGATCATCTGAAGATTGATCTGGCTGAGGAAGTGTAGATGGTAAACTGGATCCTTCTACTTCCACTTGAGCCGAGAGAGGATACTTGAGATGGGATCACCTGCGCCAACTCATGAATCCTTCCTCCCGGAAGTGACAAACGAAAAGTTGCAGAACACGATCCGTTTATGTGGGTTCTTGAAATATAAGCATTCTCAACATGTGGCATCACTATGGCCCGATCAATACGCATTGTTTATCCAGAGCCGTCATTCACATATCACCATAGAAATGCCAGAGCCTATTGCGAATTTCCTAGGCTAATCCAATATCTGATACGCTGTAAACCGTCAAAAAAACGACCCACCGCCTGGCAAATAAAGTGACCTCGGGAATACGGCTACACCTTGAAAGAAATTGCCGATTCTCTCGGTCTTCACTACGTGACAGCGAGCAAGGTTGTGCAGTGGATGGAGCAGGAAAGTAGCATTTCAAGTAGACCCTCCCCCTCAACCTCCCAGGATCCTCCTTCAGTTTATACTTAAAGCGGGCAAAGCTGTATGCAGCAAAATGTCCCAAATGCAATTGCTAGAGCACAAGAGATACAACTCACAAGAAGGCTGTTTCCGAAGTATCTCAATAAGTAGGTGTTGTTGAGAACATCCTGGTAATTTGCCAATGTAGGAAAGAAAAAAGAGGTTAAAGGGGCTCTGATCTCTGATTATTGAAAACTATGCCGTTTTATCGGCGATTAAATCAGCAACTTATCAGAATAAATATCTAAAACCCCAATAAGAGGTATTGTATAGATAAAAAGGGAGCATAACCTTTGGGGTGCTCTTGACATATAGTTATCATTTGATATCATTTAATATCATGAATAAAAATGGAACTACTGAAAAAAAATGGTTTTCTGTTGAGGAGGCTGCAAAGTATCTAGGAATCGGAAAGACGGCCCTTTATTCGCTCGCTCGTGAAAAAAAGGTACTTGCCAACAAGATCGGAAAAAAGTGGACATTCGAGAAGGATCAGCTCGACAAGTGGGTGCGTTCGAGGAGGCCGCTTGAGTCGTTTTTCACAGATCTCGATTTTAACGTAGAACAAAACGATTTTTTAAGAGAACCTCAAAAGGAAGGTTACCTAAGGTCTTACGATTTTTTCATGGAGGGAAAAAATAAAGCAATTCTCCAGATTCCCGTCGGGTGTGGTAAAACAGGGCTTGCATCCCTATTTCCTCTTGGAATAGCAAAAGGCAGGGTTCTGATTATATCACCGAATCTGACCATAAAAAACGGCCTTTACGAGGCTATGGACATTACGAACCGCCAGAAATGTTTCTGGAGAAAAACGGGGGTGCTGACTGACGCACAGATGACTTCTGGACCTCTAGTGTGTACCCTCGACTCCGGCAATGTCTCTGTCGCCGAGAAAGCACATATTGTCATATCAAACATTCACCAACTTGCTACAAACGTGGACAAATGGCTGACGCAGTTCCCAGAAAAGTTTTTTGATATGATTATCATCGACGAAGCACACCATAGCGCTGCTTCAAGTTGGAAAAAAGTCCTCGAGAAATTTGCCGAAGCAAAGATAATACATATAACCGCGACACCATTTCGCAGCGACAGAAAAACAATAGACGGCGAACTCGTCTACAGATATCCATTCAGAAGTGCTATGTTGAAAGGATACATCAAGCGATTGAAAGCGTGCTATGTCGCTCCTTCCGAGATCACCCTAAATTTCAAGGATGACTTTGGCAAATCGTATACTCTCGACGAAGTTTTAAAGCTTAAAGAAGAAGACTGGTTCAGCCGGGGAGTAGCGCTTGCAAAACCCTGCAACCAACACATTGTCGACAGCAGCCTGGAAAGACTCGAAGATCTACGGCAGACAGGAACTAAACACCAACTCATAGCAGTAGCATGTTCGATTAACCACGCAAAAGAAGTTCGTTCGATGTACGAAGAGCGTGGCTACAGCGCCGAAGTTATTCATAGCCAACAGGATCCGGACGAACAGAAGAAGATACTTAACGAATTGAAAAACGGAACTCTGGACTGCATCATCCAAGTCCAAATGCTTGTCGAAGGTTTTGATCACCCAAAGCTAAGCGTGGCTGCAATTTTTCGCCCCTTCCGTTCGTTAGCCCCGTACGTTCAGTTCGTAGGGAGAATAATGAGAGTGGTTGTACAAAATAATCCGTCTCATCCTGACAATATGGGTTACATTATCACACATCTCGGAATGAACTTAGACCAACGACTTAAAGAATTCAAACTGTTTGAAAACGACGACAAGGCATTCTGGGAAAAGGTTATCGGAGGCGAAGATCCGGAAACTCCGAAAAAGGTGCGTGAAGGATAGACTCGCCTTAAATTGGATGAGTCAGATGTTATGGTATGTAATGAAATAGTCGAAGCTCTGTGGGAGGAAGAATTTACTACTGCAGAAGAAAAACATGTAATTGAAGACCTTCGAGAAAAACTACGAGCGTTGGGGCTGGATCCCGCCCACGCGAAAGAAATAGTAGAGCGTTCAAAATCATCTGGTATAACTCAAAAAGCGCCGACAGAACCGTTCCTTATTCAACCGCAAAAAGAATGGAAAGAAGCAAGAAAAAGACTTGATGAGCAAGCTAAAAGAACAGCAAAGATATTGTTAAATAATGTCGGATTGCATATGAACGGAAAAGAGATACCGCATAAGTACACAAACCTGAATGTTCCAGCGAATAATAATTTTGTATCAGCGTTAATGATGGTTAACAACGAAATTAATGCACGTCTCGATAAAGAACGAAACAACTGTACTACCGAGGAGTTCAAAGAAGCAATCGAATCGATGCCGGAAATCTTACAACTTCTTGTCCGTCGACTTAAAAAAGCAATAAGCAATTATGAAAAGCAAAACTCCTAGAGGACGAACACCTTCGCTCATTGGCGCTTCTAATGGACGACCTGAGAGGATCTTGGTTAAAAGAGTATGTAAGTGTGTTCGCTGCGACAATTCGATAAAACCAGGTCAAGATTGCTTCGGTATCCCGAAGTTAGGTGTAGGATTCAAAACGGTTAAACGTTATTGTAAGCGCTGTTTTCAAGCCATTTTGACACAAACAAAAAAGGATTTGGAGGACATGAAAAATCTTTAATTCACTTCGGGTTTAATTCGGAATTGTATACCCCGCTGCTTGCGGCGGGGTAGTTAAGGTGCGCCCGGCATGGGCGATAGCTTGGCGGTGAGAGTCCGCTATGGGCTTGGCAGTGGGAACCATTAGCCAAAGGCAAGGGTGTCCACCGTGAGGTGGGATCTGAAGGAAGCCGGAGGCAAAGTCCCGGCCCGATGAACAAGAACCGCATACCAGGCTGAAGCGAGGTGGACGAGTTTGCCACTCAAAACAAAGTCCGACACTGCCCGAACCTCGTACAGTATATGCGGCGGGTATATGGGAGGAAGGCTATCGCTCTTACCCGGGGAGATCTGGCCGATTTACCATGGAGATGCATTTCGAAGTGGTAACCCGCACAGTAATGTGCGGCTGAACGGCCAGAAGTCAGCAGAGGCCATAGTAGGCCGGGTAGGTACCGGCTGTGAGGACATGGTGCCAGGCACCCAAGTTATCAAGTTATTGTTGGTCAATTCAAACCACCATGGTATCGTTTTTTCTGAGGTGATGCCGGGTGGGGAGAAAACCACGTGTAGGGCCATGGTGCCAGGCACCCACGAAGGAAATGGTGCCAGGCACCCAAGTTATCAAGTTATTGCTGTAAATGCAGTGAGAAGTAAGACGTTAGGATCAGATCTTCGTGCCCGGACACGAGCAGAAAGCCGATATGTCTTTCGTTCTTCGTCGCTTAATTCAGCCACTGTACGTGTCGGGTATGCGAGAATTCGGGTATGCGCAAAAAGCATAGGAAAATGGTGCCAGGCACCAAGTTATCAAGTTATTGAGCTAACCCATCGGAAAGGGGAGCGGTTCGGCATATTTCGCTGAAAACGGCCACTTGTTTCGGTGATTCCGGCCACTCATCGTGAGGAAATGGTGCCAGGCACCCAAGTTATCAAGTTATTGAGTTAGCCCACCGAAAAGGGAGCGGTTGACATTGCCGTTCCCTTCCTCTTTTGGGGGAAAGTGGTGCCACTGGCACTTAACTTA
>PWVU01000151.1 GCA_003561715.1 Candidatus Kaiserbacteria bacterium
CGATGGGCGGGGAAGTTGGGTCGATTTGGGTGGGATATATTGGGGAAATGCTTTATTTTAGAGCTTTTTTCGTGCTTTGAGATTGACAAATGTGTATTTTGTGATATTATTTCAGACAGAGCCCTTTTTCTCGCGGGGTTAAAATGGCGAGATGAACGTTGACAAGGAGAGTCATCGTGGAGAACCGTAGCTTAATCATCGCGGTGACCGTGCTTTTGCTGTTGGTCACTCTAGTCCCATGGCGCGCAGTCAACGCCGCCCTGACTGGCAGCAAACGCAGGCTTGCAAGAGAGGCGGTTGCCATCCAACGAAGCCGAAACTCCCACAGGATGTACGGGAGGCAGGCAAGAAAGGGAGACCGTAAGTACCTCGGGTACAAACTGCTTTCACTTCTGCTAACCGTGGTCGCGAAGCTGGTGGTGCCAGTCATTCGTGACTGGCTTCTCATCAGGGTGCCGTTTTTCGCCGGCATTGTGTCAGCCGGCTCGCTTCTGGCGAGCTTGGTGTTTCCTGCTTTTTTCTTACCTCTTAGCATCGTTGCGGGAGGGGCAGGATTCGGCTCGTTCAGTTTAGCGCGTAGTCGGCTCGAAGAGAGCGCGATGACTCGGGTCGAGGCAGACCCCCGGCAATACGCGCTTTGGAGCGTCTGGGCGATACCCACGTACCACGTGACGGGTCCAGGGCTCTACCCCAAGCTCCCGTTCTTCCCATTCCAGATCGACCACATCATTCTGGATGGAAAGGTCTTCGCTCGCGATTTCACGATCATCGGTATCATCACCGAGAAGAATCGTGGCAAGCGAACGAAAGGATCGGGTGAGGGTGGAATCCCGCTCTCGATCGGCATGGCCTACAGCTGGCGCGTCGACACAAAGGACCCACACACGTTCCTCGAGGCGGGCGGTATGCAGAAGACCGTTCTGCAGATCGCACAACAAGAGGTGATGAAGGTTTCCTTCGGCGAAGGTGCGGAAGACCTGCGCGGTCCGGACGACATCCTGACGGATCGCATTCGCAGGATTCTCATCACGATGGGTGAGATGTACCACTATGACATCATCACCCAGAATCAACCCTTCGTCGCGGCCACTCTAATCCACGCCCTGACGGAGTTCCCTCGCTTAGAGAAGGAGAGAATCAAGCGAAACGAAGACCCCTTAGGAATGGCGGCGTACGACAAGCACGTCGCCTACGTTGCGAGAGCGCAAGACGAGATGTCTCGCAACGGACTTGCCGCCGTTGTGGGGGTGGGGGTTTTACTCTACACTCTCGACGTAGTTCGGTTCGGTCGTCCGACCGCACTGGACGAGGCTATCATTCGCCGCGAGGCGGCGCACGCCAAAGCCGATGAGGAGATCATCGGCACACAGGCGAATGTCCGCCAAGCGGAAATCGTCAAAGAAGCTCTCGACGCGGGACGGGCAACCGTCGAAACGATCGAGATTGAGCGTGCGGGCGATGGTGGTAACATGTACCGCCACAGCGTGAACGTCAACGGGCTTCCGCCCGCACTTGATGCGCTCATCAAGTGGATCACCAAGGGGCAAACGCCCCCCAACGGAGGTACCAATCCATGAACATCAGGAGCATCCTGCGCGGGTATCACCCCGCACAGGTGGCGCTCGCCGTAGCGGGTGTCATCATCTTGCTGATCATCCTCTTTTCGGATGGGCCGGACTATCGTAACGGTTCGTTCTGGGAGGGAGACCCGTTTGCTGTGTGGTCGTGGGGCATGCGTTCAGGCGTGCTGAGCATTATGCTCATTCTTGTCGGTTCTGTCGGCTGGAAGCGCGCTTTTGGACCAGGTGCCATCCTCGGCCTCATCAGCGCGGGGATGCTAACCTACGGCTGGTGGCACGTTCCACAGCGGAACGTCGATCATCGCTCGGGTGAAGCCGTTGTGATGGTCTTCCCTGAGTCGACACTTGCACACCCTTTTGGTGACCCGAGTCGACTGATTCGGATGCAGGTCAATCCCGAAACTTGCCCCTTCGACAACAACGGGGTGAGAGCATGTCTCCATCCTCAGCACATGACGCGAGGTCGACCCATCCAGGCCGGTGACCTACCATTCTGCATCAATTGCGGAGTAGAGGCGCAACAAGCCGAGATCGCACGCATCGCCCGCATCGGTCAAGAGCGGGTGGAGCTCACTGCCCAGCTCCAGCCAATCGAGCTTCCCCCGGGGGTTCGATCTGGTCCGATCTGCATCCCCCCCGATGGAAAGCGCTTCCACTGGGATGGGTTGGATCTGGTCGAGTCCATCCGTTTTGAGCGCGGTGGTGTCGTTAGAATCCTAAAGCGCAATGGCGGGGGCGAATGGGCCTGGTTCGCCGAGGATGGCGTCTCGCCTCCACCCTCGACAGGCGGGGCTAGGTGCCAGAATCTCACCGTGAAACCCCTGCCGGGGTACGGCGGAATCATCCTCGGCAAGTTCCTATAGTTGGGGGTGGCTATGTGCCACCCTCGACGAGCGCGGGATGGTCCGCGACGAAGCTGCCCTACCAGCTTCGTCGCGCGACCACCCGCGCTTTTCTTTTATACGCCCCCTGCAAATCATTCGTCTATATTTTCGCACAAATACTCCGACTGACGTGCGCAATTCCCTACCCCACAGAAGAACCTAATTAATCGGCAACTGTTGTGGAAGCATTTGGGGATCGGCGGAGTTTACGCCGAATGTGTTGAGTCCGATATTGAGCAGTGCAAAGACCGAGACCATCACTACCATACCAATAACGCCCCAGAGCATATGCTGGCGACCTTCGGCGCGCGCTTGGTCATTGCCAGCACTTATGATGAATACAAAGCCGCCCCAGAGAAAATAGAGAAGCGCCGCCGCGAAAAGGAGTGCGAGGATGGGATTGACAATTGCGGCATTGACGCGTGCTACGAATTCAGCGGTTTGTTCCATAAAAGATTGGTATGCTGGGGAGTCGATGGGGGTCATGTATAGGCATGATCAAGTACTACAACCAGACCTCTTCAGCGCACTTCCTAATGTCTAGAGCACTACGAAACTTGGTTTGGTGAACAATTTTTATTGTCGCAATACACTATAGTATGTACTTGCAGAACATCTATGTTGGCAAGTTACCAACCGTAGGAGCGGGCGCCGTTTCACCCGACCCCTGAGTTCCGGTAAGCACACGAACTATTTGCACGATGCCCCATACTGATACGATAACAAATAGTGCAATTATGCCCCATATCATTCTCTGCCTTCCCTTCCGACGTCCCTCATCATCGCCGGCACTGAATATAAAGACCGCAAGACCCCAGAAGAAAAGCAAAAGCGCAACTGCAGTAACAAACGGTAATAGCAAAGCAACCACACTACCGACTTCACGAGTCGCTGTTGTGAGATACCCTAGGTCCGGATTTACTGCATACGAGTTACCAGGTAAGGCGAGAAAAAAAACAAGTGCTGCGGTTGCTATTTGTTGTATACGTATATGCATAGGCGGTATGAGTTCCACTTGAGTGTATTAGTAACAATCTTACCTAATCAGTCGCCATTCCCAGCACGAGTTCCTACATCAGATACTCCGGGCGCGTTGAAGGTTTGCGCTGTGGTGCCGAATAGATTTCGCAGAATCACCACAATCCCCCATATAGAGACAATCACGAAGAGCGATATGATGCCCCAAATCATAAGCTGTCGCCCTTTTGCACGCTCAGTCTCGTCATCTGCCCTGAAGATAAAAACAGCAAGACCCCAAATAAACAGCACGAGAGCAATAGCAACAACAAGCGCGATCAAAAGATCTACCAATGTACCTGACTGGGTAACCAGTGAGCGAAAGTATCCCGCATCTTGCGCAAACGCAACCATCGGCAAACAGGCGAGCAGGAACGCCGCAGAGAGTCCAATTGCTATAGCATACCTGGTGATGAATGCTGAAATAGTTGAAATTTTCATAACAGTTATATGAATATGTACATCCTAAGCATAGCAAATAATCCGGATCTGTAGTCTTTTTTATCCACAGTCATTTTTATCGGCATACCCTTTTGCACAACAAAACAAACCCCGTGTACATCGGGGTTTGTTTTGAGTGCTTTATTCTGTGTTTCGAGGTTACCATCTCGCCATACCTCAATGACAAAACATCTATCAGCACCTTCAGACTAGAACGGTGTAGGTGTTGTATCAACCTCTCCAACACCCGGCACCGGCGCGCTTGTCCCGGTTTCGACATTGAAGATATTCGCGAGTACCGCAACGATACCCCATACGGCAACAATGACAAAGAGAGCCACAATACCCCATATCATGATACTGCGACCTTTTGCACGCGCTTCTTCATCTCCCGCATTCAAAATGAATACTGCAAGACCCCAAAAGAATAGAATAATAGCAATAGTGACGACCAGCGGTATCAACAGATTTAGAATTGCCTGGGTTGATACGACCAGACCACTTATGTAGCTGAGATCAGCTTGCGCAAATGCAAAAAGCGGTGCCAACGCAAATATCGATCCTGCAAGTAATGAGCGTTTCATATGTTCTTTTTATCTTATATATATTGCTTAGTAATACGTACAAAAAGTATACGTTGAGTTGCATGTTTGCGATACGCTGTTTTCCACAAGCAACACAAATGCTTTTTTGTCAAAATAGGTGACGGATTTAGTTGCAGGTTGAGACATCGGAGCGACCTATCTGCGGCGGGGGACAATCTGCTCCCTGCTCCAGTCCAAATATACGCAATACAATAGCGACTATGCCCCAAAGCGAGACTATCACAAAGAGTGCGATAATCCCCCAGATCATCACTCGCCGACCACTTGCCCTACCCGCATCATCTCCGGCTGACCATATGAACACGGTCATGCCCCATACAAATACCAAGAGTGCGACCGCGAGCAAAAAAGGTGGAAGTAGTGCAATTACGGAGGCTATTTCGCGCAGGATGGTGTTTATGGTGACTTGTGCATGAGTGATAAGAGGTACTGTCCATGCGAATGCCACTACACCGGCAAGGTATAGACTCAAGAGCGCCGGGTTCGCTTGCGTGCCGAGCGCTTGTCTGTGCGCGAAATTGGTCAATTGGCGGGATTCGTCCATACAAAATTTTAAAACAGACCAAAGGTAATCCGTATCACGCGGATGACGCTCCATATGGATACTGCGATGACGAGAAATATAACACCCCAGAGAAGCATCTGCTTGCCCGTATTTCCTTTATCTTCCCCGCCCGCTTTAGAGATAAGCATGATGCCGCCAACGATTACGGCAAGCAAACTGCCGGCAAATACTATGGGGATGGCGAGGTCGATCAGTCCAATGAGGATATTGACAAAACCACTGAATGTTGTTGCATCCGCCGGGATATTGCCGAGTAGTTCGGGCGGAAGCGATTGGGCGTGCGCGATTGCGTGCATAGTGATGAGATCGAATAATGACGCGACTATGTTGCTTCGGGTACTGCCGTATGGTGTTGCGATGCGGGAGAGTTGATGGCGGGATTGTACACAACAAGAGAGGCGCTTGGCGATGGCGCATGGGTGGTGATGTCGCGCACGGTTGCGGCGATGCCGATCGAGAGCGCTTTGGCGCCAAGTATGATAAGCGCGCCGATCAACACCCACAAGAGCGCTCTACGTGCCTCCGAAAGCGCTTCGGCTTTGCCCTGGGCGGTGACGAACTTAAAGCCTGCGTAGACGATCGCCAATACCAAGAACGGGAAGAGGATAAGGATGATCGCGTCCAGCACCGCGACGAGGAAGTCTTGGAGGGTAGTGAAGCGGAGGGGGTTGACGAGCCCGCCTGGTCCTGACGGCTCGGGGTCGGTAACACCACCTGAAGATGCTTCTGGATCTGTTACTTGGGCACTTGCAACGCTGACAATTATGCTGTGTTGCAAAAAGCCTCCAGAAAAGACTGATAATATAACCAAAACTTTAAAGAACATAAACGGCATTGATTTAAAAACTAGATACTTAATTGCTTCCACACAGCATCGCAACCCTTGATCACCTCCTCACCACCCCCATCTCCGCCTCGGCGCGGCTTACCGCGGCTGAGACCGTCAGCTCGCCGGACTTGACCGATTCTATCATACGCCGAAATATCTCGCTGGTCGCCTGCGGATTGGGGTCGAGCCATGTGCGTGCAATGATCGCCGAGTCGTACGCCACACTCCAATATTGCTCGCTCTGGCGTTGCGCCAAGAGATCGCGCCGCAGGGGCGGCAAGCCGAAACTCTGCGCCAAGCGCAACTGCACCTCAGGGGTCGAAAGTCGCACGGCAAGCCCATAAGCACCGCCAGAGTTGCGCGAGGCACGCGGGATCACGAAGGCGTCGACATGGGCGTACGTCACCCGTCGCTCGGTGCCGCGCACTTGGGGCGCAAGCGCAATCGCATAGTTTAGATTTGGATTGAGGCGGGTGATGGTCGGCAATTCACTCAAGCGCCCAAAGTACACCGCCAAATCGCCCGCCGTGAATGCCGCACGCGCCTCGGGCAGTGAGCGGTTCCATGAGTAGGTCTGGCTTGAGGGATTTGAAAAGTCCGTAAAGAAACGGAGCGTTGCAACACCCGCAGGCTCACCTCCGGTCTGTACTCCGCGCAGGGTGGCGACAAGCTCTTGATCTCGGTTCCAGCTGGTAATACGAGTACCTGTCTGCAACATTAACAGCGAGAAGATCTCTTTGAAATTATTGATATTTGCGGCTTCGCCAAAGGCGACGGTCGATTTGAGTATATTGAGATTGTTGTCAACCCGATTGAGCTGACGCGTGAGCGGAAGGAAGTCGTCCCAGTATGCCGGTGGTTGCGAAATACCGGCATTGGTGAACATATCCCGATTCCAAAACATCACCATGGGATCGATCATAAACGGTATGCCGATCACGCCATCTCCCCGTATGAATACTTCCGCCGCTTCCACATAGAGTGACCGATACTGTTGCTCGGGGAAATTCTCAAAAGGAATGGCAATGGACTTATCCGCAAAAAGATAGAGATTGGATTGGTCGACCAACAGCATATCCGGTGCACGCCCCACCGCCGCCGCCTCCAAGAAGGTATTGTAGAAATTGCGCGGATCCATCTGCGTGTAATTGACCCGCCCAATGCCCGGCACATCATCTTCGATGAGCTTGAACAGATCAAGCATTGCTGAACGGTCACGCGTACCCCATATCTCGACATCGCCAAACTGCTCCCGACCGGAGCCTGTCCCCGCCTGGATGTTTGCAAATACTATCACCGCCAGGACCGCAATCCCGCAAAACAAACCGATCAGTACATACCTGAAAATGTCTCTATTTTGTCCATCATCGCCCATACGAGAATGTATTACTTTTCAAATAGTGCGCCCCAATGATGATCACCTGCGTCTATTGATCCACTGAATGCAAAGCCGATGTTCTCAGCAAGTGCACGCGCATCAGCTTCGGAGATAATGTGATCTTCCGGTGGACCAAGCCCTCCAAATGAGTCGGTCCAGTCGGCTACAAACAATTGACCGCCGCGCTTAAGTATGCGAAATGCCTCGCGCAAAGCGGCTTCTTTGTTTTCTAGCTGAAATAGCACATTGACCAATAACGCATACTCGACCGTCTCAGGCGCCAGATGGGTTCCCTTTTCTTCTTCAAGATCGCCCTGTAAAAATTCTATATTCGTTCGTTTGGTAGCGTCGAGTGTTTTTGCTTTGGTAAGCAATTCGGGTTGAACGTCTATGGCATAGACCGTACCCTCATTTCCGACACGATCGGCAAGCAGAACGGTGTAAAAGCCCGCTCCCGCGCCAAGGTCGGCAACCGTGCTTCCTGCCTCGATTTCAAGCTGGTCAACAATTGTCGCGGGATTTGCAAACGCCATATGTTTCTATTCTAGCGCATATATGGTGTAAGTGGTGCTGGAGAGGTGTGGAGAACCGTGATGGGGTGTTAGGGAAGTTAGGAAGGTTAGGTTTTAGACAGGAGCGACGGCTTTTGCCGTCGCTCCTGAGCACAGCGAAGCTGAGCAGGATACACGGCAGCCTTTGGCTGCCGTGTATCCTCTAATTCCTAACTCCTAACTTTCCTAATTACCTAAAGACAAATTAGTGCCGCCACCGCATCCCCCGTGCGCAGTTTCATTATACGCACTCCTTGCGTCATGCGCCCCTGTGAAGGGATCTCATCGATACCAACCCGAATCACTTGCCCTTTTTTGGACATCACGACCAGTTCCAATTGTTCGGGATCGATCACGCGGGTCGCCATCAGCTCACCCGTTTTTGCCGTCACCGCCGCGCCTTTCACGCCCGAGCCACCGCGCTTCTGCACCTTGAATTCCGCAAGCGGTGTCTTTTTTCCAAAGCCGGTCGTTGAGAGCACCATCAGTTCATACTTCTTTTTATCGAACCCTTTGCGCGAGATACCCACGCCGATGATCGTATCGCTTTTACCAAGCTTCATCGCTCGCACTCCCGCCGCGGTACGCCCCATCTCTCGAATATCATTCTCTTTGAAACAGATGGTCTGCCCTTTTGCGGTTGTAAGGATCACCTCGTCACCCGTATCAACAAATTGCACGCTGAAGAGCTCATCGCCTTTGGCAAGCTTCATCGCAATCAGACCACTGCGCCTGACATCATGAAAATCCTTCGCTTTTACTTTCTTTGCAACTCCCTCACGTGTTACCAACATCATTGAGCCGGCACCCTGCTTGATCTCTTTACTCATCGCCACGACCGACGTCACCCACTCCTCACCCGCAAGCGAGAGGAAATTCATGACCGACTTACCCTTGGTCGCGCGCTTCCCTTCCGGAACTTCGTACATTTTGATCTGATACGCCTTACCGAGATTGGTGAAAAAGAGAAGATCATCGTGGGTGCCCGCCGTCAAGAACAGCGTGACGAAATCCTCTTCTTTGGTATTGAGATCAATCACTCCCACACCCCCGCGCTTTTGCTTTTTGAATTCCGCCGGATTGGTGCGTTTTATATACCCATCTTGCGTCATTACCAATGCTTGCTCTTCGTCGGGAATGAGATCTTCCATGGTCATTGACTTCACCCCGCCTTTAACCAGTTTTGTACGACGGTCATCACCGTATTTCTGGGCGATCTCTTTGAGCTCATTCTTGATGATCGTCTCCATTTTACGCTCACTACCAAGGACCTCTTTGAGCCACTTGATAAGCGCCTGCACTTCCTTGAGCTCGTCTTCAATTTTTTTGCGCTCAAGTCCCGCCAACTTCTGCAAACGCATTTCGAGGATCGCCGTTGCCTGTCGATCAGAGAACTTGAACTCTTTCATCAGTACGGCATGCGCGGTCGGCACGTCTTTTGCGGCGCGAATCAGTTTGATGATCTTATCAATGTGATCGAGCGCTTTCTTAAGCCCGAGAAGAATATGTTCGCGGTCTTCCGCTTTGCGCAAATCGAATTCACATCGTCGACGTACCACATTCTTGCGATGCAGGACAAAGTGCTCAAGCACATCTTTGAGCGAAAGCGTTTGCGGCACCCCATCGGCAAGCGCCACGATATTCATATGAAAGGTATCTTCAAGCTGGGTGTGTTTGTAGATATAGTTAAGCACTTTTTGCGGATGGGCTGTGCCCTTGAGATCGATCACGATACGGATATCTTTGGTCGACTCATCACGCAGGTCGCGAATACCCTCAAGCTTTTTATCGCGCACCAAGTCGGCGATCTTGGTTACCAGATCAGCCTTGTTGACGCGATATGGAATCGAGGTGATGACGATCTGGAATTGTCCTTTTTTATCTTCAACGATCTCCGCTTCGCCGCGCACCACCACACCACCCTTGCCGGTCGCGTACGCGCGATGGATCTCTTTTTGGTCGAACATGACCGCGCCTGTCGGAAAATCGGGTCCTTTGACATACTGAAGCAGATCATCTGTGGTCGCTTTTTTGTTATCGATCAGATGCACGGTCGCATCGACTATCTCCCGCAAATTATGCGGGGGGATGTTCGTCGCCATGCCCACCGCAATGCCGAGTGTACCGTTAAGAAGCAGATTGGGGACCCCGGCGGGAAGCATCTCAGGCTCGTTACGAGTACCGTCATAATTGGGGCGCCAATCGACGGTCTCTTTCTCAATATCGCGCAGAAGCTCGCTTGAAAGCCGCGACATCTTTGCTTCGGTATACCGCATCGCCGCCGGAGAGTCGCCGTCGATCGAGCCGAAGTTTCCCTGTCCAATGATAAGCGGGTAGCGGGTATTAAAATCCTGCGCGAGTTTTGCCAGCGCATCATACACCGCCGTGTCGCCATGCGGATGATACTTACCCAGCACATCACCCACTATCGCCGCCGATTTACGAAAGCGTCCGCCCGCAGCCAAACCCATTTGGTGCATCGTAAAGAGGATACGACGATGCACCGGCTTCATACCGTCGCGCACATCCGGAAGCGCCCGCTGAGTAATGACCGACATCGCGAAATCGAGATACGCCTCTCGCATTTCCTCAACAATGCCACGAGGGACAACTGAAAGCGCGAGAGGGGCTTCATTGTCGCCCGCATCGGGAGCGCTTGAGGTGTTTTGTTTAGGTGGCTTTTTAGATGCCATGAATTACAAAAAGATTAGAAAAGTGGACACGTACGTGAAAGAATGAGAGACATGCAACAGTTCTTTCCCGGGCAACATACTACACATGCACTAAACTGCGCAGCCTAACGATACGAGATCGCACGCAGTGTACCACACCGAACAAACCCGCGCGAGTTCATCATCAGGAAAATAAGACGGCTACCGTTGGGCACCTTGGAGGTCGTTCATTTGCGTTCGAAAACGCTCGAAGAGTTCCGCCGGATCTTGTCCTTGTACCTGGAGCGACTGCTGCGCAGAACCTGCGGCATCGCGCACCGATGCGGTCGTTCCCTCAAATGACGCAAGCTTGCCTGACATACCGGCGATCCACGTAAGCGCAATCACGCTTGTAATTGCCGCGCTCGCCCCGAACGCAATCATACGCCTGTGATGCTCCGGCTTTTGTTTTATGCGTTCAATATGGTGCAACATGGCTTTTCCCCCTTAGCTTCTATGCTCTTATATTACTCCCAATGGTGGACGGAGGCAATGGGCTATCAACAGTATAGGGTGTTAGGTAGTTAGGACGCTACGCTTTTAGGGTGTTAGAGAATGACGACTTTGTCGTCAGTAGTTCTGACAGCTTCGCTGTCAAAACTCCTAAACCCTAACTTCCCTAACCTTCCTAACTTCCTAACAACACCACTTCATTCCCCTTCCCATCCAGATCTTTCTTTTTAAGCGTCAGCTTGTCAAGAGGTTTGAGTTTTTCACTTCCCTCTTCTTTTAGGAAAGTCGTTAAGGCATCCTTGTCGCCAATATCACCCATAGAGGTGCGGTAATGCATGGGAATGACGAGCTTGGATTCAAGTTTGACCGCAAGCTTGTGCGCTTCGGCGGCATCGAGCACCCCGTCACCCCCGATCGGCACAAAAAGGATGTCAATATCATCGCTCGCTTCCTTGACCGCCTGCGGAAGCTCACCCGAGCCAAGTGCTCCCAAAAAGCACAGCTTCATACCCTCAAATTTGAGAATGTAGATAGTGTTGATGCGCTCTTGTCCACCATAGTGTGAAACCGACTGATACCCGGTTGCGAAAATGCCCTGTATCTCATACTCACCCGGGCCGTCGATCACGACCGGTTGACGATCCCCGAGCGCAACCTGTTCTGCACCATTCATGTCGGGATGATTGACCGAAATGAATGCAATATCGGCACCAAATTTCGCCCCTTTGAGCTTCGATGTTTTTGAGATCGGATCGAATGCGAGCGTCGTATCGCCGAAGGTAACTTTGAAGAATTGAGCGCCGAGGTGGGAGATGACCATGGTTTAGGGAGTTAGGATGTTAGGAATTAGGAAGTTAGCACTTCAGGCGAGAGTATAGCATGGATGACGGGGAATGGTGAAAAGAGTATGAGGGAGTATCAGGTATCAGGCACAGTAAGCACCAAACGCTTTGCTCACATCGAGCAACCAGAAAGAAGCAACGAGCAACGAAACTCTTGCCTTTTTGCCTTTTCTCTTGTACAATCCCCCCATCGCGCTTGGACGCGCAGTGGTTTATTAGTATAACCGCCGGCAAGGCTACCCTTTCGACGCTCGTTAGAGCCAGGTTGAATACGTCGAAATACCTCTGCCAGCACCCACTGATCCAAATAATAATGTCTGATGATACTACCGCGACCATGGTCGCAGAAAACGACACTGACACACAGAAGGACGCACGCTCTAATCCTCTCGCATCCGCTGAAGACCGCGGGGTGATGGGCTCAATATACGACGAATCAAAGCAGGCGCCACAAGCGGGTGATCTCGTTGAAGGACCCGTTATCTCTATCGGTGCAGGACGTCTTTTCATCGACGTGCCGCCATTCGGAACCGGCATCATTTATGGGCGCGAATACATGGAAGCTGCGGATATTCTTCGCAAGGTCAATATTGGCGATTTGATCACCGCGAAGGTCGTTGAAAGTGAAAGCAAAGATGGATACATTGAGCTATCTCTGCAGGAAGCACGCCAAGCTCTTATCTGGAGTGAGGCAGAGGATGCTATTGTCAACAAAAAGATATTTGAGCTTCCCGTGCGCGAGGCGAACAAGGGCGGTCTTATACTCGAGTGGCAAGGTATTTCCGGCTTCCTTCCGGCAAGCCAGCTTAAACCCGAGCACTACCCACGTGTTGCCGAGGGAGATAAAGATATGATTCTTGAAGAACTGAAGAAGCTTGTGGGTGAACGGCTTTCGGTCGTGATCATCACCGCAGATTCCAAGGAAGGCAAGCTTATTTTCTCAGAGAAAAGCCCCGAGCAACAGAAAGATAAAGGTGATATGGTCGACCGATATGAAGTGGGCGATGTGCTTGAGGGTGAAGTGACCGGCGCAGTCGACTTCGGCGTGTTTGTCAAAGTGCAAGAAGGTCTCGAGGGATTGGTACATATTTCCGAGCTCGACTGGGGCTTGGTTGGGGATCCCCGTGCACTATACAAAGTGGGCGAAGCGGTTCGCGTAAAAGTCATTGAAGTGAAAGACGGCAAGATCTCTCTTTCGATCAAGGCGCTCAAGGAAAATCCGTGGAATAACGCAAAGAGCAAGTACAGCAAGGGCGATTTGGTTACCGCTGTGATCATCAAATACAATAAGCACGGTGCACTTGCCTCGATTGAGGAAGGCGTTGCGGGCTTGGTGCATATTTCGGAATTTGAAGGCGCGGATGAGTTGCGCGCAAGTCTCGAGCTTGGCAAGAGCTATCAATTCAAGATCACCCTCTTTGAACCGGACGAGCATCGTATGACACTTTCCTATAAGCAGGCACACGAAACGGCGTAAGCATAAGGATATAAAACAGTACGCACAAGAGTAGCGCGGGCGAAGGTCCGCGCTACTCTCGTTTTCTGTCAATCGATACCGGCGCGACTCACGCCGAGTTGATCTCCTGCATCGCCTCCGCGCGCCCTCGCGTGGCAACCAGCGCACCGGCGTGGGCTGCTCGATCGAGAATCGCGCCCAATACCTCGCGCTCTTTCTTGGAAAAGCCCCCGAGCAAAAATGCCTGTACCGCTTCTTCCCCGCGCGGTTTTTTTATCTTTCCGGATGGTGTGGTTGGCGCTATGCCGACGCGTACACGCGTGAACGCTTTGGTCTTAAGCGCGCGCACGATCGACTCGATACCCTTATGTCCACCTGACCCTCTGTCAAAAGCAATGCTGACCTTGCCAAACGGCAAATCGATATCGTCGTATATTACGGTAAGTTTCTCGGCTTTTTTAATACTGGTAACAAAACGCGCAACCGCACCGCCCGAGCGATTCATGAACGTCTGCGGTTTGACGAGGGTCACTTTTTCTTCGCCAAGATAGCCGGTTGCAACATGTGCATTAGCCGTTTTGTCCGTGCGCCAATCGGTCTGCTCAACAAGTTTTTCATACAGCCCATCGACTGCCATAAATCCGACATTGTGTCGTGTGTCGACATATTCGTTTTTTGGATTACCAAGTCCGACTATGTAGTGCATGCACGTAGTATAGCAGAGTAAGAATTAGGGTGTTAGGGAAATTAGGAAAGTTAGGGTCTTAGAGGTTGACGACTTCGTCGTCAACCGTTGCGTCAGCTTCGCTGTCGCAATCTCTAAATCCTAAAACCTAACTTTCCTAACTCCTAATCCTAAAGTTGTACCTTCATTTTTACTCATGTATACTAGTGCGTAATTATGGATCCTGTTCGTGTACAGCCGTTTCAACAGAACCGATCCTTTAGTGCTACGGACCTCACACCACACGAGCCGGACACTCCACACGGTATGCCCGAACCTCAGGAGCCGGAAAAGAAAGAAAGTTTTTTAAGTGAGATATTCAAGTTCGCTTTGATAGCAATTGTTATCGTAATCCCTTTTCGACTCTATGTAGCCCAACCGTTCATTGTAAACGGCGCATCGATGTCTCCAACGTTTGAGACCGGACAATACCTCATCATTGATCAAGTCTCGTACCGCTTTAATGAGCCGTCTCGGGGCGATGTGATCATATTCAGGTTTCCCGAAGATACCTCTAAGTACTTTATAAAGCGTGTTATTGGAATGCCGAATGAAACAGTCGAGCTACGAGGAACAGATGTGATCGTGCGCAATCAAGCAGGCGAGCAAATTCGCATCGACGAACCTTACTTGCGCTCAGCAAACCTCAAAGAAGACTTTTTGACTATCACACTTGCCGAGGAGGAGTACTTCGTGATGGGCGATAATCGATCAGCAAGCTCCGACTCGCGCATGTGGGGCGCAGTGCCTGAAAGCCTTATCGTGGGACGCGCATTCGTACGTCTGCTTCCCGTCTCGGAATTAGGTTTACATCCCGGTCAATACGCCATTATCGGTCCTAATAAAACAACCACATCTGTAACCCAGTAATACTGCAGCATGTCGAGGCAAGGATACTGTAATTGTGCCATCTTTCATTACCAACAAACAACGCGCACTATGTTTACAAGCAAACCTGTGGAGTTTTACAAAAAAGCAACCACCTGTGCACGGCACTATGGTTTTTACACAGCACAAGAATGGGCGGACATGTATGCACAAAATCCGCATCTTGCCAAACCCGCCAAAGAAAAGCGTCCGGCGTCGGTCCTTTCACCACTGCATCGCAAGCTGGATCCACAGGTTCGTGAGCTGGATTCCGCACTACGCGAAGTTGCAAGTCGCGGCATAGCACCGGCCGATACCCCCCTTTTGTTGTACACCTCCACCCCCGCATCAGGTCCGGGCAAGCCGCTCAATTTTTCACTCCACGCACTTGGCATGAAGCACAGCATGGCTGAGGCACTCATATTGAAGACCGCAACTGCGATACTTGAGGATCTTGGTGTTTCCGACACATGCACGTATCTCAATTCCATTGGTTGCAAAGACTCTTCAGCAAAGTTCGTCCGTGAGGCAACTCAACATTTGAAGCGTACGCTCGACACCATGCCACCTTCAGTCGCCCAACATCTCAAAGAGGATTTATTTCTTACGTACCATCACATCAATCAAAAAAAGATTATCTTCTCCGATGAGCTACCCCGCCCCATGGAGTTTTTGAGTAGTGTGAGCCGCAAGCATTTGCGGGACGTGCTTGAGTTTCTGGAAGCGGCGGATCTACCCTATTCATTCGACGACTCACTGCTCGGACACCGCGATTGCTTTGGACACACGCTTTTTGAAATACGTAGTGGCGACCCGATGTTTGCGGACGATCCCGACGCGCCACAAGAGATATATGCCCGTGGGGGACGCTACGATGAACTGGCACGGCAACTATTCAAACAGCCGACAAGCGCGGTGGGTATCACCTTTACGGTACACACTGAACCGACAGACGCTGATACCATATCGGAACCCGCTACCCCAAAAGCGATGCGCAAACCACGCGTATATTTTATTCGCCTTGGATACGCCGCAGAGTTAAAAAGCTTTTATATCATCGAAACCCTGCGCAAAGCGCGTGTACCGCTTCAGCACAGCTTCGGGCAACTGCGCCTGGCGGACCATATCGCGCATGCCGAGGGATCGAACATCCCCTATACCCTCATCATGGGGCAAAAGGAAGCACTTGAAGACAGCGTCATCGTGCGCGACACCGCGACTCGTGCTCAACAGACCGTTCCCATCCAAGGACTGCAGATGTTCTTCAAGCATGCAAAATAGCGGACCAGGCAACAGGCTTGAGGCATTAGCTTAGGGTGTTAGGAAAGTTAGGATGTTAGGATGTTAGGAATTAGAGCTTCCAATATGTTTCCGCGGCTGACTATACAAGCTCACTTCACTGTGGTATTTTCTAATCGGCTTAGGGGAGCTACATTGACCCCAACTTCCGAACACCTATTTTGATAAACTCCCCACCGCGCACCGCGCGTTTTTTCGTACTCTAGCATGCGTGTGTTCGGCACGCCATGTCTCCACTTCAGCATCCCACACTTCCAAGGGAGTACACCAACCGAGGCACTTCATATACCGTGTGTTGAGATGCCCTTGTGCGATACGGATCGTCTCATCCGGTACCGGTGAGATATCACTCCCTTTGGGTACG
>PWVU01000129.1 GCA_003561715.1 Candidatus Kaiserbacteria bacterium
ATCTCATTCACTCCCTTATTGTTTGTAATTGCTCTCTCGATCGCTCGACGTTCCGCCAGATCAATGTGTTTTGCCATATTCCCTGAATGTTAGAGTGTTCGGATTGAAAGGTCAATATTGCACCTTTGGAGGACGACATGTATCAAATCGAAGAGCGGCCGCCACACGACACTACGGAAGTGGCAAGCCGAGAAAAGTTGCTGGAGATGGTTCAGCCCTTCGCGGACGATTACCGCTTTTGTCTGGAGGGCTTCACTGCATGGGAGGACGATCGCCCCGGCGATCGTGTGCAGGGCGTCTTTCTTCAAGTCGATACCCACATCGGTCCGTGGTGTATCGGCGCGATCATCCGTTGCAATGACGGGAAGCTGCGGTTTTGGCCCCGAGAAGAGGGGGAGAAAGGCCCATTTAGCGGCTCGGTGGCCTTTCAAAAAAGGCATCTTGCCGCCATCGTGTTCCAGATGGTCGATCAGTTCACGGCACGCTGATTCAACCGTCGTGGTATCCGGCCGTCCACACGCTCCGGCGGTGGACGGTCTTCTCTTTTTTTATTCCACTTCATCTTGTCCGTCTCTCGAAGCAATACTTCTTAACATGAGAACGTGATGGAGAACGGTCTTTGTGGTTTGAATGGGGTGGATGGTTGTAAACGACATACTATCGATATTTTGCCAATTCCTCATCTGCTATACTTATCGCACGGTTTTGCCGCTTTGTATGCGCACGCTCATTCACTCAGTGCTTATTGAGTTTGGTCCGGTCACGCTGTTTTTTGCTACATATGTGGTGAGTGATTTCTTTACCGCGATCTGGGCGAACATCATCGCCACTGCGTGCGCGGTGGGCTACGCGCTGTATGATCAGCGACGTATTGCGTGGTTTCCGATCGTAACGCTTGTCTCGGTACTTGTTTTCGGTGGCTCCTCGCTCTTTTTCAAAAGCGAGACGCTGTACATTTTGCAGGACACCATCGGCTCGCTGGTCTTTGCCGGCGTATTCCTCGTGAGCGTGTGGCGCGGACGACCGATCTTGGAAGCGTGGTTCAGATACACGTTTGCTATAAGCGAACGCGGGTGGCGCGTGCTTACCATTCGTTGGGGCGTATTCTTTCTCCTGCTGGGCATTTCCAACGAAGCGGTGCGACTGACACTCTCGCCCGAGGCGTGGGTAGTATTCAAGGCCGGTACCACACTTGCGACTATACTCTTCGGGCTGTACCAATTTCGTCTGTCGATGCGGGAGCGCATTGAGAAGGAAAGCAATCGCCTCGGATTGCGTACCGTACCGATTCCGATCGACACGCGATAGTCGTTACGAATCGCCACCCATTCGTGTTATACTCACATATGGCACGTGCTCGACGACAACGAAAACGCCGCAGTAAAAAACTCGCGTTCTCCCTGCGAAGTATGCGTGAGTACGGTGCGCTTTTGTTCGTCGTCGTGGCATTTCTCCTCGTGCTTGTCTATGGCGAGCGCACGATCGAGATCGGCATCATCGCCGTCATATTTACCCTGCTTACCCTGCTCGCGTGGGGTGTGTATCGCGCGATACGGCAGGTGCCCCAGGTGGTGGACGAGCTCTTGCGCGGAGTACGCGCATTCACACGGTTTCGCCCCTACCACAGTGCAGGCATCGATCAGTTGCGGACATTGCCTCCTGAGGAATATCGGCGGTTTGTGCAGTATGTGTTGGAGCGAGAGGGATATCATTTGCTCGCGAGTTTTGACGATGAGCTGGTGCATGCGCGTGTGGTACACAAAGATAAAAGAAATAGCACGTGCGCACTGCATGTGCGCCATAATCACGTGCGCTTTCCGATGTCGCATGTAGAACTGGCGGCGATATACGGCGCGTGCGAACGATGCGATGGTGCGGTGGTGGTGAGCTCTGCGGGATTCACCGCTCGCGCACGCGCATGGGCACGTGCACATACTATGACGCTTATCGACGAGCGAGCGCTGATGCGCTGTGTATGGCATGGGGCGGGAGTTCGATTGTCGCTTTTTGAGATGCTCACCAAGCCCTCTTTGGTCGCGCCGGAGCGCGTGTTATCACCACCGTTCCGTGCACAACTCCCTGCACATGAACGCGCAAGCGATCAGCAGACGCAAGATAACGAGAGGTGCGGGTGTGCGAAATTTTGGCCGGAATTGTGTGCGAAATAGGTTTGTGAGGCGGGCGTAATGCGTTTCGCATCTTCGATATCGCTTGGTATACTGCCTGCGCATGTTGTTGCCATTTTTTGTCTCCGCGTATACGTATCCTGATGAAGCGCACGATACGAGAGAGTGCGTGATCTTACTGCATGGGATCTTCACGACCGGTATGCGCATGAGTCGTCTACATCGACGCTTGCATAAAGAGGGATACACCGTTGTGAGTATTTCATACCCCACGCGCGCCATTCGGATGCGCGCCATAGCAGAGCATATTGAGCCGATGATCGCCGGGTACCGTGCGCGTCATTCGCGCATGCATATCGTGGGGTACTCAATGGGTGGCCTGATCGCGCGCTTGTATTTGGCGCGGCAAGATGCGGTTGTGGTCGATAGTTTGGTTTGCATTGGTACACCAAACAAGGGGACTGAATTCATTGACTTAATTCGTCAGATGAGCTGGATCAAGCGACTCTTTGCTTTTGTTGGTGGACCGTCGGGCAACGAACTGGGGAGTGCTCGCGAGGCGGACAGTGTTGTGCATGAGCTGGGAACCAATGCCCCTGCGGGTGTGGCGACTGGCATCATTGCCGGACGTGCCCGTTGGTCACCGGCATCAAAGCTTCCCCAGCCACACGATGGATATGTGCCTGTCGAAAATTGTACACTCGACGGCATGCAGGACTGTATGATCGTGCCGTATGGCCATATTCATTTGCCATTTCGGAGGGAGGTCACCAATGCAGTCGTAACATTTTTGCAGACCCGCAGCTTTGATGCTGAGAAGAAAGAAATCTATAAAAAAACCGATCATGGATCTAAAAAAGAAAAGCGCATATGACATATCAGCACGCACTGGTCATCCATCGGCGTGATCTGCGCAAGGAAGATAATACTGCGCTTAACGCGGCGCTCGCTTCTGCTGAGCGCGTCTCACCTTGTTTCATATTCGATCCGCGTCAGGTGGGTGCGGGGAATGTGTATCGAAGCGAGCGAGCGGTTGCATTTATGGCGCACGCGCTTGCTGAGCTTGCACAGTCGTATCGGAAAGACGGAGGGCACTTGTCAGTCTTTGAAGGCGAAGCGCACGAAGTGCTCACGCGCATCATTACCGAAAACGACATTGATGCGGTCTATGTAAATGCCGATTATACGCCGTTTGCAAAAGCGCGCGATGAGGCGCTTGCGCACGTGTGTCATGTACGCGGGGTTGCCTTTGAAATATGCCATGATCTCTTGTTGGTCGGAGATCCCGCCGATGCGCTCAACAAAAGCGGCGAGCCGTATAAAGTGTTTACGCCGTTTTTTCGGTATGCTACGGAGACGTTTCCGGTTGCGCGTCCACGGACAGCAAGAGGAGTATTCTCAAGACGTTCATTGGAACGATCGGATAAGTCATTGTTGGATACGTATGTAATCGTAGGCGGCAAGTCGGACTTGCCGCCTACGCAACCGCGCTCCGTCGCGCTCACGATTCTCGACAATATTTCTACGCTCAAAACATACCCCGACACCCGTGACTTCCCGCATCTTTCTACCTCGCGCCTTTCGATGCATCACAAGTTCGGCACGATCTCGATCCGCGAATCGTACCATGCAATGCAAAAAGCGCTCGGCGCGGGGCACCCGCTGATCCGCCAGTTGTATTGGCGCGATTTCTTCACGCAACTCTCGCACCATTTTCCGCACGTGTATGACGGGTCGTTTGATACAAAATACGATGGTGTTTCGTGGCCTGGATCGGATGAGGCGTTTGCGAGATGGTGCAAAGGCACGACCGGATTTCCAATTGTCGACGCTGGGATGCGGGAATTGAATGCGACGGGCTATATGCACAATCGGGCACGTATGATTGTCGCGTCATTTCTGACGAAAGATCTTCATATCGATTGGCGGCTCGGCGAGAAGTATTTTACCGAGCAACTCATTGATTACGACCCGGCGGTCAATAACGGCTCGTGGCAATGGGCGGCGGGAACGGGCGCAGACGCCGCGCCATATTTCCGCATTTTTAATCCGTGGCTCCAGCAAAAGAAGTTTGACCCCGAGTGTGTATATATAAAGGAATGGGTACCGGAGTTGCAGAATGTCGCGCCGTCAGTCATTCATGCATTTGATACGAAAGGTGTGCCCGAGGGAGTCAATTACCCCGCACCAATGCTTGATCACAAACAAGAGGCCGCAGAAGCAAAGCGGTTGTATGGAGAGGGGATACAGTGACCTCTCACTGCGACACATGTTCGGCTTGAGGAGTGGGGTGGCGCGTGGTAGGGTTTTGCTAGGAAACGCTCACTGAGAGTGGCGGGCGTAATGCCGATGAGAGTCGGTGTATCGATGGAGACAGACTGTGTTAAATCGAAGTAATTTCTTGAGTGCGGTGCTGGCTTTACCTGCACTACTAGTACCCCACTAACTTAATTTTGAGTCCCTATACTTAAACTTCTTCCGCGCCTGCTTCACGGTAAATGTCCAAT
>PWVU01000106.1 GCA_003561715.1 Candidatus Kaiserbacteria bacterium
CAATGAAACGAGAATGCGGGGCGTTGGAATAGCGGTCGAATTAAGTGAATGTACAAAGCGTACTTTGCCCTCTTCGTCTTTGTAGCGAATATTCAAACGCCGAGTTTGAAAATCATGGAAATACGATGCGGAGCTTATCTCGCGGTATGTCTGCTCTCCCGGTACCCACAATTCAACGTCATACTTTTTTACTTGCCCCAACCCAAGGTCACCGCCGCAATTGACGACGGTATGGTACGGAATACCCAACGTCTCGATGAATTCTTCGGTATTCGTATTGAGCCACTCATGCCACTTCACGCTTTCCTCATGACTTGCCTCACACAGTACCACCTGCTCCCATTTATAGAACTCATGCACACGGATCAATCCTTTCGTGTCTTTGCCATGACTTCCCGCCTCACGACGAAAGCATGGAGAGAACGCCAAGAACTTCATCGGCAGATCTTTCTTATCCAGCATCTCATCCATAAAGTAGCCCATAGTCGCGACTTCGGCAGTGCCGGCGAGAAATTCACCATCTTGCGTTTTGTACAGATCATCTTCACTTTGCGGCAAATAGCCGGTACCGAGAAAACTCTCACGACGCACCAAACTCGGCACGATCATAGGTACAAACTCTTTCTTCAGGAAAAAGTCCTGGGCATAGCGCCAAATAGCAAACGAAAGCAGTGCGCCATCGCCTTTCAAAAAGTATCCACGAAAGCCCGCGACTTTGGTACCGCGCTCAAAATCCGCCATACCGTGCATCTGCATGAGCTCGATATGATCTTTTGCCGCGAAGGTACATTTCGTCTGCTCTCCCCACTGCTTCACTTCCACATTATTAGCATCACTGTCGCCATCAGGGACCGACATGTCAGGGATATTCGGCACCTGCACCATGAGAAGCTGCCATTCATGCAGTACCGATTTAAGTTTTTCTTCGTCTTTTTGCAACCCTTCTTTAAGTATGCGCATTTGGTCGATCATCAACGCGCGTTCACTATCCAGAGCGCGCGCAATTTTTTCAGACATAGCATTTTGCTCCGCACGTTTGCCATCAACCGCCAACTGTAACTCTCGCCGTTCATCATCAAGCGCGACAAGTCGATCAATGTCTACTTCGACCTTCTTCTTCTTTGCCGCCATCTTAATGACCTCGGCATTATCACGAATCAGTTTGATATCCAACATAGTGTCCGTAGTATACCCCAGTATGGGAAATATATAAAAGCCTCATGGTGTATGCCATGTGCGCAGGTCCTCGCTGATCTTCCCCCCTCCACTGTCTATGCTCTCGCCGTCCATCCACCGTCCACGACCAAAACCTGCCCGGTTACATACTGCGCCTCGGGAGATGCGAGATAGCAAACCGCTTCTGCAATATCCTCAGGCGCCCCTTTGCGCCCGAGCGGGACCCCGGCAAGTAGTTGTTGTGTCGCCTCATCGACGGCGCCGCCACCGGCGCCCGGCGTATCGATTGCACCCGGTGCAACGGCGTTTACGGTTATGTTGCGTCCGGCAAGCTCAACCGCCAACGCACGGGTGAATCCCTCAACTGCCGCTTTTGAGGCACAGTAATGGGTCAACCCGGCAATACCGGCGCGCGCGGCGATCGATGAAATAGTAATGATGCGTCCTCCGTCCGGCATGCACACCAGCGCCTCTTGCGTACAATGAAATACACCGTGCACATTCACCCCGATGACGCGATGCCATTCATCCTCTCCAATGTCGGAGAATGTGGTAAACGGAAAAATGCCCGCATTATTGACGAGTATCTCAACGGGACCGAATACGCTTGAGGCTGAGAATAGCTCGCGTACCTGCGCGCGGTCGGCAACATCGCCTGCGGCGGCTACGGCGACACCTCCCGCCTCCGTGATCTCTCCGGCAACCGCCTCCGCGGTCTCCTGCGACAGATCCGTTACGACGACTCGACACCCCTTGTGCGCAAGCGCGTGCGCAATACCTCGTCCGATGCCTTGCCCCGCACCGGTCACCAATGCGACTTTTTGCTCTATGGACATAGTGAGAACAGTTATGAGTAACTACCGGGTAGTATACTCCTACACCTTGTTCACACCAAACACCCGACACCACCATAGCGACATACTTTTTTTCCCAAAAATACCAATTTTTTCACTATGCCAATACGAACCGCACGGCCACTTTGTCCCCCACCGCTATCCCTTCCGCTTTGCGGACTTTCTCACTGAGTGGAATAAAGAGCGTGCCGTCACCCATGGGCAAGAGCGAACGTGTCCAGGTGGTCTTCCCTATCGTGATCGTCGCCGGCACCAATCCCCACTTGGGCTTCTCGATCTTCAGATCGGTATAGGTCTGCGGTATCGGCAGATACACCCACCCGCCTTTTTGGGGAAACTGTTTGACTACAGCAGTAGCTGAGAATGTCTTAGTGTTTGGATTCATAGGTTTCGTAGATACCCTGCGAGACGCGCAACGTCATAGCACCAACGCAGTATGTCGAATACCGTACACTCACTCAATCACTCGCCAGTATACTCAGAGCCTCTTCTATTTGCTTGTCTCGCTCGCCGGATGGCAAATGTTGGCACCGGTGAATATGATGAAGCACGTACTGTTCGCTTGCTCGTTTGAGTGCACTGCGCGCCGCTTTGATCTGTGACATAAATGCCTTGCAGTCGGTAACCTCATCGCGCCCAAGCTTTGTGCGTAGCGCTCGGACCTGACCTTCCGCACGACAGAGTCGATCGATCAGCAGTTTCTTTTTTTGGTCTGTATGCATAGCTTGTACGTATAGTCTACCACGAGAACATGTTTTCATTGACAGCAATATACCCCCTGGGGTATATTACCATATATGTATATACATTCAACTCACCTAACGCAGGCGCATGCAGTTGGTGTTGGTGCGCTGGCAGTACTAGTGTTACTCAGTTTCCTCTATTTGCACAGCGCTGATGGCTCTGATGCGTCAGTGGAGGCATCCTCCCTCGCACCATCCACTCCTGGAATGACCTACCTGCAAACACGCACTGTCCCCGTTCGTGTATCGGGCGTAGTGCGAGCAGTGGATCACGTGACCATATACGCACAAACGGCGGGTGTTGTCACAACGCTTCCGGTTCGCGAGGGTGCGCTGGTGAGCCGTGGAGATTTGCTGGCCATACAAGCGAGTCCTGTGACTGACGCGCACATTGCCCGAGTATCTGCCGAAAATGAGGTACGTTCTCTTGAACAATCACGTGCGCGTGATATGCGTGATATAGAGGCGCACCAAGCAGGCACTCGTGCGACATCCGCAAGCGAGGTTGCCAGACTTCGGGCAAGCAGTACTCACGCTCGGTTTGAAGAAGCCGGCACTGCGCTTGCTACCGCGCTTGATCAGAGCATACTTACCATGGCCCAAGCATTGGATTACATACACACAAATCGCTACCTTTTTTCCGCCGAAGGACTTGTCCTATACACTGACATCGTTAGAGAAATCTACGGTACCACACCAAGACATTTAAGAGGTCCGCTGTTGATTCCCGGACGCGAAACTACGGGTCTCACTCGTGGTCTGCAAGAAGCACGAGAGGTAGACGACTTCCCTGCCCTTCAGTCTTTGAGTGCCAGGGCAGAAACACAATTGATCGCATTGACTGAACTACTTCAGACCGTCGAAGAAGAGATACTTGAGCGGAATACTTCGTATGTGTCTGAGGAGATGCGGGAAGAATACACCCGGCAACGCACATCAATCTTGTCGGCAGTGCAGACCCTGCAATCGGCGGACGCACGCTTCGTACAAGCCGCAAACAACAAACGTGAGGACGCTGCTTCTCAACAAACCAATGTTGCGGTAGGAGACCTCGATGAAGAACTTGCTCAGATGCAAGCGCAGTACGCTGAGCGTTTAGCGCGCCAATCAGATGTCGTTTCGGATGCAGCGCTCGGTGTGGTGGCAGCTGAGCAAGCTCTCGCTCGTCCGCGCGCACCATTTTCCGGTTTGGTTGCGCGCGTATTTGTAGATGAGGGGGAGTACGTAACCCCAGGAACACCCTTGCTGTCTTTGGTCGGGGATGGAGCTCGTGAGATAGTAGTTTCGGTACCGGCCCACCTTTTGTCTGGTGTTACGGTCGGGCAGTCATTGATGCGAGGTGACGACACGATAGGTCAGGTGGCGCGGGTGAGTCAGGTGGCGGATGGTGGTAGTGGAATAGTGATTGTAACACTTGATACTACATACGAAATGCGTGTGGGTAGCGCTGTTTCTGGCACCCTCTCACTCGAGCATAGTGGTGTTTTTGCAGTGCCGCGATCGTATGTGTTTTTTGACAATGATGGCCCGTACATAACCTATACTAATGGTGAAGTGTCTCGAGTTTCAGTTGTATACGACACCGGATCTGTGTTGTATGTGGAAGTGTCCCACGTGCTTGACCAGCCGCTTCGCCGGGCGCACAGCGTCTCTCTGTAGAATTTCGTATGTCCGGTGCACGCCTTACAGGAAGAATCAGTCACTTTTTTACGGTCAATCGACCACTATCGATACTCATATTGATAGTATTACTTGCGTTTGGATTGCTCTCGTTCTTTCTGACGCCCAAGCAATACAATCCTGATATTGTGCGGCCTGCATTTTTCGTGACGGTGCA
>PWVU01000101.1 GCA_003561715.1 Candidatus Kaiserbacteria bacterium
AACAGCTACAATCTGAGAGCTTACGCTCAGAGATTGGCTGATTGGTGCACCCGGATGGACTCGAACCATAGACCATTCGTGTATAAGACGAACGCTACTACCAACTGAGCTACGGGTGCAATGTGCACTTATGGTACGCGGTTTTGAGGGTTTTTACAATTTTTTAAGCACATTCGAAACATACGGCGTTATCACCTTTTCATACCTGCAAATCATACACTTGTGTAGAAAATCGTTTGACCCTTAAGAGGTACGGTACGTAACGCTTTACGAATTCCTCCATTCACTGCTTGACTATAATTTTAACGACCGTTGTAATTATGGTCAATTTACTTTGGAAGTCTAAAATGATCGCGAAGTGAAGTGTCATTCTCAATTCCCTCAGCTACGATATACAAAACCCCCTTACCAAGGTTGAGATCTGTGCGCACAAGCATGAGCACTTCCTCGCAGTCATACGGATAGACCCATACACTGTTCTGTAACCGAACAAACCCGATCTTCTGTAAGAGAGTACGCAATTGATCTCGAACTACACGCCTACGCTCCCACACGTCAAACACAACAACGCGCCAACGACCGTCCCACGCACGCGGTTTTTGCATGGATGCCTGTTCAAGCAAACGAAGTCGGTCAATATATCGCTTGCCAGACTCCGTCAAACGTATACTTCCGCCATTTTTCGTAGTGTGTGTCACAAGACCGAGTTTCACCAATCGCGCAAGGGCTTGCTTGATGCGGTATGACGGATTGCGTTTTTTCTCCAGGTCCGGATCGATATCTTTCAATATTGCGATAGCTTGAGGCATAAACGTTGCAATCCCCACTGCAGTTGCCCCGTACAGAGCAAGTGCGACCGCTTGTTGAATTTTTGCTCGTCGTACGTTTTTTCGTGTTTGCTCCTCCAACTTTCTCATTAACCTTAATAGTAACGACCGTTAGAATTATGGTCAATAATGTTAGAACGCATATACAGAATGATGGTGTATGAGTTTTTTTAAGTGGATGACTCACGCGCTTACGCCCCGGGCATTGTTGCAGTCACCTTTGGAGGCTACTAGACAAACCGCTTCGCTGTTTGTCATACATTGCAAGAGTGATTCATGGACTCACGCCATCCCAAGGCTTACGCCGTGAGGTATTTTCGTCGAGCAAAAACTTTCTGCGACACCATACGTTTCAAGCTGTATTGCGTAGTTGTATCGTACACAACGGTTCCTGCAACAGAAAGGTTGTTCTTGTAGGCGTCAGTATCCCTCCGGTGGTTTGGTCTTGGGACCGAGATGCGAGAGCGCAAGCGTCTCAATATCGCACAGGATCCGTTCGGCTTCTTCGGCGAGAAATTGCTTGTCTTGTTCGGTCATTGGGGAGAGGATGTGTTCGAGAGTCTTATCGAAATCATTCTTGTAGCGTTGGTTGATATCTTTCCATGCAATACCTTGGAGGAGCGTTGCGGCACGTTCGTCGTGGGCGATAACACCGCACTTCAATAAGTACGCGATCGCGGGATAGCCGAGGTACCCCTTCCAGTACGAGCCGTTATCGTTCGCCATGATCGCTTGTGTCTCTGGATCGTAGTGTACCTCGTAGTATTTGTTGCGGCTTGACGAAAAGACTTTTGCCGAGTTGCTCGCCAGTTCGACACGCTCATCGGCAAGTGCGCCGAGCGCTTCATACACTTTGATAATGGGTGGAGTATGCCATTGCATGGTTGCGGAGTATGGTGTTGCGTAATCAATAGCTGGTGGTGGGCGTTTTATGATGAGGATGGCGATAGGTAAGGTGCTTGGCTTTGACCCACAGTATCCAATCGATCTCGCGCACGGTACGCACGGTTCCCGCTCGCTCGACCGCGTCACGTAATCGCTCAACGGCCTCGATGGTATGCGCGCGAATCTCGATCTCTTCGCGTGAGCCGCGCGGGATCAATTCTTCCGCATCGATCTTCGCCAAGAGTTCGGGCGCATACTCCAAGACTCCAAACGCCTCGAGTATGAGAGGCAATTTGTAATCGGCAAATACGGTCAGATGATCGAGGTTGGTGAATTGCACAGTCGGCTCGTCCGGTAGCGCAAACGCAATATCGGACGGCAGTATCTGCGCACGCTTGAGGAAATAGACGGTGCGCCCCTCAAACTTTTCTTGGTCGCGAAAGGTCGGAAAATGTGTACACAAGAGATCAACACATCGGTCGACATCACATTCTGCCGCCTCGAAGAAGGTCCTAGCACTTCCACCAAATGTATCACGCAAAATGGCGAAGTTCTCCCGAATGATTGCCACGCGCTCGGACAGCAACAGCAACTCCCCTTCACCACGAAAAATAGCGTAAAAATCTGTGTCGGACATCTCGGCGACATAGCTTGCATCGAAAAGCCGTTCGTCCCGCACAAATGCGTCTTTTATCGCTTTTGAAAACGCGTAGTAGCCCTGTAACCACTCACCCTCACTGATGAAATACTTCCATCGCTTTCCCTCTTTGGGCGCCCAAAAACAGCAATTGATACTGTCGAGAAAGAAATAGTACTGCATGGTCTGCTCGGGCGTTCCCAAGAACTGCAGATGGTTGTCCCATGGTGGTACCGGGTCGTACGCAAGTTCCTCGGCAAATGCTTCAAGACGCTCTTCGTTGATCGACACATAGGCGCTGTGTGCAAGGACCGGTGCGAGAGAGTCGAGAATGCGCTGTTTTGTGGTGTGGGTTGTCATGGGCAAGAGGTGTATTGGGACGAACGCAATACCACGATCCTACCCATGCTACCTGAAATGGGGTAGTTTACAAACCCTGGGTATTGTGTGTTACAGTCACTTACATGAAAGATATGCCCCAAAAACTTAATGAAGTATATGGTCTCAAACACCCACGTATCGGTGATTCGATTCCACGGGGGTATTCTGCTCAAAACTATCCCGTACAAGATGGCAATGACTTCTTTTTTCTCAAAGGATATGCTCCACGGCGTGATGTGGTTCGAATCAAAGAAATTCACTCCGCTGAACAGTTTTTTGCAGAGCGAGACATCCCCGCAATAGTAGCCATTCCTACACGGAATATGGACTCCATATTTGAACATCATGATCGCTACTGGTCACTCTATCCATTTGTTTCTGCATTTCACATTGAAAGCCCTTTGACACTCCCCACAATACGACACGCAAACGATATGGGACACACGTTAGCTACGCTTCATCAAGCGGGAGCTTTTGCGCCGAAAAATATAACCACAAAGCGGATAGAAAGTAAGAAAAGAATGTCTTTCTCTCCGACGCACGAGCACTGCATGAGAAGATACTTGAGAAATCTTCTCTTTCAAATCTGGACACTGAGATGTTGGCGTTCCTCACAAAAAAACTTGAGCTTGTTCAAGCGGCGTCACACGATACATTTAATTTTGGTATTCGGTTTGATCATTTGATTCATGGAGACCTTCATCATCTCAACATATTTTTTGATGCCGAAGAATCGGTTTCTCACGTTTTCGATTTTGAACGAGTGATGGTTGGCGACCGAATAGCCGATCTTCTCTACACTATATTTCTTTCTTTTTTGGACACAGCGGTAATAGATGATGAGAATTTTCAGTGCATAAAATCTTTCCTCAATGGCTACCAAAAAAATTACCCGCTAACTCATGCTGAACTGGAAGATCGACTGCATTGGTTCTATTGGAACGAAATTGTAATGATGCTCTGGATCGAAACGAACTACTACTTGCGCAACGAAACACGAAGTAATGAATACTTGCCGCACAGAAAGAGACGACTTGAAATATATATCAAGTAACCCTGATGCATTCTTTGCAAGAGTATTATCTTGTCTTCCACGCTAGCCAATTCCTCTACATCCTCATCCCTATTGTTCTCTCGATCTATCTATATCAAGAACACTGGAATGCGCGGAAAGTCATTGCCATCACTCTTTCCATCGTCGCACTGTACCTGCTCAAGTAAGCGGATGCTCGATGCGGGATAGCGCATGCCGCCTGCTCCCTATACAATACAGAGCATGCACCGACTACGTCTTCGTAGAACCCTTGTGCTCGGGGGCCTCGCGGGAGTGATCGTTATACTGGTACTGCTGGTCGATCTGTCGAATCGCGCAAGCTACCTGTACGATCAGTATCGGGCGCTTCATTCTCCCACACTGGTTGATCGCCACGGAGCGATCATCTCGCAAGAGAGGAATGCACGGGGACACTATCACACCCCCGTTGTCGACCTTCCCGAGCATTTTGAGAACGCCCTGCTTCAAAAAGAAGACCGCTGGTTTTACTACCATCCGGGCATTAACCCCGGGAGTATCGTGCGCGCCCTCTTTGCGCGCAGTCGCGGAGAATCACGCGGTGGCGCAAGCACCATCACCCAGCAACTCGTCAAGCTGTTGTTGGCGCAAGAGACCGAACGAACAATCGGCAACAAATTGCGAGAACTGTATTACACGCTCGCTCTGGAGCTCACTACATCCAAACAAGATATCGCGCGGATGTATGCCAATACGGTCTATCTGGGTAATCAAACCCAAGGATTTGCGAGCGCAAGCGCACTCTATTTCGATAGCGAGATATCCAAACTCTCCGAAGCGCAATGGGCACGCCTTCTTGCAACCCTTGCACGACCGAGCGCGCGTAATCCCTGGACACGCACTAATGCGACTGTTGCCGAAGTGTTTGCGACACAGCTCGGACTTGCGTGGGATACTGAGCATACCATTCAATCCGAAGGCGGATTTGTCGATCTTGCGGCACACGAACTCTCCTCGATGGACATCAAGTGTACGGCACTGTGTCATACGACCATAGACCTAGAGGTGACGCGCACCCTGCGCGCCATACTGGCACGCCATCTCGCAGAGCTTCGACCTGAAGGTGCAAACAGCGGCGCGATCGTCGTCTTGCGTGCTTCCGACGCTGAGATACTTTCAATCATTGGCTCTCCCGATCCGTATGCGCGGCACGAGGGAGCGAGTATCAACATGGCGCTCGAGCCACGTCCTGTCGGCTCAACGATCAAGCCATTGCTCTATCTCAAAGGATTCCAAGCGGGTCTGCGTCCGTACACGCTTGTCGATGATGCGGAGTATGTCTTTCCGATCGCAACCGGATACTCGCTCTACCCTCGAAATTTTGACGGTCGCTACCGTGGCGAGGTGACCCTGCACTATGCGCTCGCCAACAGCCTCAACGTGCCAAGTGTGAAAGTACTAGAGTATATCGGTCTTGATGCATTTTATCGTTTTTTGGAAGACGATCTTTCGTTCAGTCCCGTACAACCGCTTGAGACGTATCAGTACGGGATTGCGCTTGGAGGACTTGAGATGGACTTACTAACGCTCACACACTATCTCAGTGTTATTCCCGCGCACGGCGTTCTCAATCCACTCTCGATACAACCCGGGCTTCCCTATCATTCGCCACATGCATCAGTTGAAACGACGCGAACCATCGCCGAACAAGAGGAGACCGAGCTGGTTGCCGCGATCATGAGCGACCGCGTTACCGCGGTAGATCAATTTGGTCTCTCAGGCAACCTTCAGTTGTCTCGGCAAAACTATGGAGTAAAAACAGGTACCTCGCGCGACTATCACGACAGCTGGGTTGTGGGTTTTACTCCCGATCTTGTTGTGGGCGTATGGCTTGGCAATACCACCAACACTCCGCTTGCGCGCCTTACCGGCCAATCGGGTGCCGGGCGCATATGGCGCGATGTCATGGAGTACCTCTTCACAACCCCCCACTACACCACCACACCGCTTTCCACAAAACGTATTGAAACATTCGCGCTGGGGAATTCACAAGAATTCGGACTTCCCGGCGACGACCGCTCTCATACCCGCGCGTTGTTGCACGATTCGCGTCTCATCCGCATGCCGCATGATGGTGATCAATTCCTTTACACACCCGACAGTCGAGTGCCATTGCGCGCCTCTCATGAGGTGGATTGGTTCATCAATGACGTATTTTACACAAACGGTATGGAGACCGGCTTTCGACCGCCCGCACCCGGTACTTACCGCATCTCCGCACGCGATGGCACCGATGAAGAAACCATCACCATACGATTCAACGAAACGACGGAACCTCTGCCGCACCATTGATCATTCGACGACCGTAACGAGATTTCCTTCGGTGCGTCCGAATATCTCAGGGAAGTACATTTGCGAGACGGTTGCGGGCAAGTGCTGGAACTCACCGGGCGTTGTGGCGCGCACATAGTATTCGTACACATATACCCCGGGACGCAATCGTTCCGTAAAGAGGAACAGGCGATCGTCACGTAGTTCTTCAAAATCAACCGGCAAGGTGCGGGTGTGTGCAGTGCGTGACGCAATACGCGTATCGTACACCTCAAGCCCACGCTCGGCGCGCGAGCTCAATCCGAGGAAGGTAGCGGCGGTATGCCCCACACGCGCAAATGGTCCAACGATCCGATTCGACATGCCTCCCACCCTGGTATCAGTACGCGGGTCACGCGAGACATGCGGATCGTCGCGCAAGGTCTGATCTTCCGTTGCAAGCGAGAAATTGATCAACTCAAACCCGGCAGGGATGGCATCTTCTACCGACACGACCGCGTACTCATGCGGTACCGTGATGACCATACGTCCTTTCAGCACCTCTCCCACCCGCGCCTCGGTGCGTGCCGTCGCGTGCGCAGTATCTTCACGCGCATAGTATGCACGCTGTACCGAGATGCCCTCATCGCGCGGTGGGAGCAGAGATACCGGCAAGAAATAGCGGAAGACCATATCGTAGTATAGATTGGTCTCCGGTCCCGAGCGACGCATGCGATCGATAGTGATGGTCTCGAGCGTATTGCGCGCAAACGTTTGTATGGGCAGGATCGTCGTACGCGCGCCAAAGAGACTGCCTGAAGTAAATGACTCTCGAGCAACTTCGGCATCATTCAGCGAGATCACCAACTCAAAGTCCGCCTCAGCTTCTCTCTGCACTGCAACATAATCGGTAAGCGCCTCAACCACCGCAAGTGTATTATGCGTCGAACCCCACGCACCGTCTTTTGACCGACTTTGCAGCAGCCAACGGATCAATGCATCAGTCATTGGGTGTTCCCGCTCGGTCCGCGCCAGCACCTGCAAAAAGAGCGCGGTGTTTTTGACAGGTGTTTCATACAATTGCTCTATACGCCCCTGGGAAGACGTCCTGATGGATGCGCCACGACCATCAAGCACAAGACGATTTTCCAACGCGCGGTATAGTGCATTGTGCTGATGCGCCGCCATGCCTCCCTGACGAGTCACCTGCGCAAGGTAGGCAAGCGTTATGGGTGACGCATATTCGGCAAGCCACCCCGTGTCAGTAGCAAGCAGATCTATGTTCGCTTCGATAGTGTCACGATTCGGGACCCTTGTGCTGTCGGCACGCTGAAGCACATAGACAGCATAGGCAAACGTTGCGCGATTGCGATGCTCATTCCACGACCTATCGGTAGCTCCGGCTCGTATTGAAGGAAGCGTCTGCCGTACAAACTGGATTGCTCTCTCCAGCACATCCTCATTCACGGTGTATCCCGCTTCGCGCAATCGCAAGAGCGTTTCGAGTATGTATATGGTAAGCTCACGATCTGACCTCAGTTGCGGATAATACGCGAATCCGCCCCCGGCGACTTGATTTTCATAGAGTCGCGCCAGCCCCCTGCGTACCGCCTCATCCGGGTGATAGTATGCGCCTTCGAAATATACCTCCGGTAGCTCATCGGACATCTCTTGTGCAAAGAGCGCCTGCGCCCGACGCGCAACCGCGATACCCCCGAGTTTACTTGCCAATTGTTCACTGCATCCGTACGGATATTCACGGAGATAGCTGAGCGCATCGGCGGTAAAGAGGGCGAGCGTCGCATTGGTGGCTATGGTCACTTCACCTTTATCGTCGATCACCTCGTCCGGTACATAGACAAACTCGCGCGCGGTATCTTGCTTGGTCATATGTGCACTTGCCACTACCTCATAGGTATCGTTTGGCGTGATCGCTATGGTCTGCTCAACCACATCGGCATAGCCATCAGTACGTACCGAGAACGTGAATGTGTGCGAGCCGCTGAGTACCGAAACGGGGGCGCGAGTCCTGAAGCGAATCACACGCTCTTCTCCCGCCCGCAGGCGAATGTCAGTGCGCGGTTCTTCAAGAAATACCAACGTCGGACTTGTCATCTCAATCGAAAACGTTTGAGTCGTATCGGTTTGATTGAACACGGTCGCACCAATAGCCATCTCATCTCCCGGCACCACAAACCGCGGGCGCAACGGTACCGCCATGAGCTGTTTGCGTGCGACAAACTCTTTGTATGCGGCGCCCACACGAGTGTCTTTGGTCACGCCAACCGCTTCGATCTGCCACGTGGTGAGATTATCCGGCAGGGTGAATGATGCACGTGCGGCGCCATCTTGGTTCGTTTCGATGTTTGCCTGCCAGAATGCCGTATCACGGAACACGCCGCGCTTGCGTGTTGCCAAATCATCGGGATCCGCACCATCGCCCCCTTTGGTACCATCGGGAATATCGCGCTCATGCAATAGGTGCCGAAGATTACTTGAAGTGACAACTGCATGCGGCAACCCGGGATAAAAATAGCGGAGTGGATTTTTCTTGGGATTACCGCGAAGCGCCAACACGCTCATATCAACGACCGCAAGCGATACTTCGGCGGGAATCGGTTCGCCCGCATTGGTATTGGTCGATACCGAAACGTGCACGTCTTCTCCCGGAAGATAGGTGTCTTTGTTGGTCGCAAGCTCAATAAGCAGCCGCTTCAGATTAGGACTGACCCTGAACTCAAGTTGTCCGTATTTCACTTCAGGATCGGGTGAGATGAGTAGTACGTTTACGAATACGTTCGGGCTGTAGTGCTCCTTGATCGGTATGGGGTGGTCGAACAGTCCTCCGGTCACATCGACGATTTGGTACTCATAGACCGACCCTCGCTCGATGGTAATAAGTGCTTTTGCACGAGGATAGGGCGACTGCACAAGTATCCGCGGCTCATCTCCTATCTCCACGTCCGTCTGTTCGCTTTCCAACTCAAGAGAATGATTATTGGTCGGACGTACACTGACCGCACCATCACCAAACACAAAGATATTCCACTTCGACGTAAGCACATTGCCCCGCGCATCGCTGGTGCGCCCGATCAACTCATACCGACCCGGTTCGGTGAACACATGCGAGAACGATCCATCACCATTTCGATCGGTGGCAAGGACCCGCTGAACTACCTCGGTCCGTGTTTCTTCGGAATGATAGTAGTATCCGCCATCGACCTCTCGTCGACGAAAGGTATTCCACTCAACTTTTTCCACCTTCAACTCGATATCGCGCTGAGCACGAGGAGCACCAAGGGTATCGACCGTTTTTGCGCGCAACGCAACGGTGCGGTCTATGCCGACAAAACCGGGATCGGCTTTTACGCCGAGATAGAATTCGCCCTTATGTACCACAAACGAAACTCTGCCGGAAACCGATCGCCCCGATGCGTCTTGTATCGTGACCGATCCGGAAAAGATCTTGCTCGACTCTTCATCGGGGTCGCCGTACAACTCGGCGAAATCCAGCAGGCGCTCGATCCGTGCCTTGCCGTTTGCATCCGTTCGCGTCGATCCGCGAAACAAGAACGCGTCATTGAATCCGCAGTGGTAGCAGTAGTACCAGCCTCTGCCAAATGAAAAGCGCTCATCCGTGTAGCGATCAAAGAAATAGTCTTGCGACGAAAACGCGTAGGTTACTTCCGCATCCGCAACCGGCACCCCAAAGTAGTATTCTGCATCAATGAGGATCTGCATGGTATCGCCCGCGATATACTCATCACTCTCACTGGCCACGTCGACTTTGAACGCCGCGGGCACATACTCTTCAACATCAAAAAAGGCACGCTGTCCAAAGACTTCGATCCGATATCTGCCAAGGGGAGCGTCCCTCGGGAGCACCACATCAAATGCAAAGGTGCCGTACGCACTAAGCACAACATCGCGCTCGATCAGTTTTTCATTTCGACTTGAATACACAGTCGCTTGTGCCGTCAGACCCTCGACGATCACATGTCCGCCGTCATACCCGATCCTGTCGATGCCTTTTATGTATACCGTGTGTCCCGGTCGATAGATCGGTCGATCCGTGTATATGTACGTATGCTCATGATGGCGTGCGGCTTGGGCAAAATTGAGCCGATCACTCCATTGTGCAATGACCGCCCGCTCTCCCCCTACCTCGACAACCGCACCGAACGCACGCTCGGTGGTTGGTAGTTCAACCACCCCATCCCACCCGGTCACCCCGCGCTGCGCCACCGTAACCGGTCCGGAGGTTCGGTTGGGACGCGTGTACGTGGTCACGGTTGCGCCGGCAACCGGTGCCAGTGTCCGCATGCGCGTCACCCAGTAGAGATCATGCCGCGCTTCGAGTACCTCCTGAAGCGCCGGCGATGCATTCGGACGTCCGCCCTCATCACCATCCCGCATATTGAGTACCGACGGGAGATTGATGCGCTTTTCCGCGACCGACAGATCGGTCACACTTACAAATGTTTGGTCGTGGTAGCGCTCTGTCACACGCGTTCTCATCGCAGAATCCCAGCGCTCGCGCACCATAAGCGGATGGGTGAACGAGACGCTGTACTGTCCTTTGACATCGGGCACATACTCGGCAAGAGTTACCTGGAAGTAATTATTCACCCAATACCGCTTTGGAAGCTCGATGCGATCGGTGATATACGCCTCACAGGTATCGGGCGATGGCGCCTCCGACACTCTGGATGGCTCGACCGATCGCTCAAGAAAAGTGCGTGCATCCATTTTGCAGATGACCATATCGAGGTACTCCATATTCTCTGCCGCATACGTGAGACGGGTACGATCAGGTGGCGTAACATTGTAGACGTTTTGCAAGTTATGAAAACGAACATACTCTTCTCTCGGTTTTTCGGACGTGAATGAAAGTGAGTGTGCGACTTGTTGCCCAAAGTGATCGGTAAGCGAGAGAGCAAGCGTATACTGCTCCTCGGGATGTAGCCCGTATCGAATGGTGCTTCGGTAGGTACCGTAGTCGCATACCACGTCTCTATCTCCGACCCGATATGCATTCCCCCACGTACTAAATGCCATATAGCGACTGGCGGATAATGCGTCACGATACGTCTCGCGGGAGTGCGCGGTAAGGGGAGCATTGGTGCACAGAACCAACTCAGTGAGGCTGCCTGTTTGCGTCCCCGGCACCGGTCTTGTCTTGAGTACCTGAAGCGCAGGGTATGTCGTAATGGTGCGTGACATCGGACGCGCATTCATCACCTGGCGCTCATGGTTGACCATACGCTCAAAAGAGATCGGGACGGTCTCCTGTTGTCCAAGCTGATCCGCATCAAACGTCAGCACCAGCGTATCCAATACCTGCTCTGTCCTACATACTCCCGGCTCCTCGTATATGACCTTTCCGGCTTCTGTGCGCGCACACGCTTCATCATACCGGACATCGACAAGCCCTTTTGCACGAATGATCGAGCGTCTCAAATCAATATCCTCGACGAAGCGCACCACCAGCTCCCCGGTCGGATCAAACAGTGATGATTCGACCAGATTCGAACGATCCGAGCGAGCGCTGACCTCGACAATGCCATCCAATATGTGTACCGATTGCTGTGATCGAGGAGATGCACGCAACGCACCTTCAAGCGGCATTGCGTCAGCAACCGTCACGCGATACCGACGCTCAAAATCCCACAAGAGCGGACGATTATGTTCATCACGAGCTTGATAGAGCCATACCTGACTGACGTCTTCCAGCTCTTCCATGATGCGTGTTTCGGTATTGAACACCTGCCGCATGCCATAGACCGCTTCAAACGCAACGACCCTGCGGGAGGTACCTTCGACGCGCTCTACCGTTATGTGTCGTTGCGTAGCCGCAAGGTCGACGGGTTGATTGAATCGTATGACAATCGGCTGATTGTAGCGCACCTCCCCTTGTGTCACGCCTTCGATGCGCAGGGGACGCGTGTTGAATGTATGGGTCATGGGTGGCACCGGTACCCCTTCAACCGAGGTCATGCCGTCCCCCAGGGTGACGGTGTACGTCGATGCGCGTGCGAGCCGGGTATCAGGTACAAACTGAAGCGTGCGAGTGCTTTGCCACCTGAACCGACCTTCGGTTGGTGGTGAGATGGTTATGGGTATATCGATCTGCGCACGTTCTCCCAAGGTGGTAAGGGGGACCATGGGACGGTTGAATACCATCGTGATTGCGCTGTACTCATCGGCTTCAGTGTCACTTGCCGGAAAGACCGCTTCAAGAACGGGATCCTCAACAGCCCTAAAATCAGCGAACAACTGCACATCGGGCGACTCAAGCGCTACCGCATAATACCGATCGACCTTGAGTGGCTCATGCGGCTGGTATATAAGGGTCTGAGCGCGTTCACTCGCCACCCACACACCATCTATAGCGGGATCAAAAGTGACATGGGACGACGCGTCTTCAAGCACAACTCCGGTAGGAAGGGTGATCACGATCGGGGCGCTTTTGGAAATACGTTCCGGCACCAAGGAGTAAGTGCTTCCATACTGCCGCGCGGTCTCGGTCTGCAGGTCAAACAGCGCACCAAACCCCAACATACCACCAAACACCACGAGAAGTACAAGCATTCCAATACCGACTCGCGTATACACGACAGAAGCGCATGCGCGAGCAACATGCAAGACACAATCTATACATGCATACCGCAGTCGTGATATGAATACGCAAGCCGATACTGATGAGCACCAGCGTCGCACCCCCATTCGTTTCATGACATAAGTATAGCAGTTGTGCTACCACTATCTGTGATTGTTATGCACATTGCATACCGGTCAATCAAGATGTCGACGACGGTTTACCACATGATCGACGTAGGTTTCCGCGTAATACATCACACCATCGCGTCCGGTGAGATAGAACAGGTACGTATGTTCGATGGGATCAAGTGCCGCTCGAATAGCAACAAGACCGGGATTATTGATCGGCCCCGGAGGAAGCCCCGCATATCGATAGGTGTTGTAGGGCGAATCGATCAAAAGATCCTCAAAACCGGGATGGAACGTGTCAGTCTCCAGTATATAGCCAAAGACGGCATCGACCTGCAGTGGCATATCTACGGCAAGACGATTATAGAGAACACCGGTGACCATACGCATCGTCTCAAATTGTCGCGCTTCTTTTTCCAGCAGGGATGCGATCGTCAGTATCTCGTGCAGGGTATAGGGGGAAGCGGCGATCTCATCGGCAACTTCTGCAATACGCTCATGAAAGCGATCCTCCATACTGCGCATCACCTCTTTGGCAGATGCTGACAGAAAAAAACGGTAGGTGTCAGGAAATAGGTACCCTTCCCGTGTTCGTGCGTGCTCCATAAACGCATCTTTTTCAAAACCATCAATTGCTCTGCTGAGTATCTCGGCAATCTGGTACGAGGCGGATCCCTCGGGTATGGTCACCGTCACTTCCTGCGAGGTCACAGTGCCTTGCGCGAGAGTATCAACCACACGCCAGGTGGATTGCGGATACGCAAATACGTATTCGCCCGCCTGAATATTGACGCGACGAATGCGGACCAGAAGCTCGACTACGAGTGTCGAGCGGACTGTACCCGCCGACTGCAGTTGTTCCGCCACAGCCCGCACCGAGCTTCCTTGTTCGACCACGACCGTGGTATCGGGTTGAAATGATTCAGGTGGTGTGTACAAAACGTAGACACCACCCATACTCATCGCGACAACCAACCCTAACGCGAAGATGCGAACAAACCCACGGGCACATACTTGTTGTATATCTGGCATATACCTACAGTATACCCAGCAAACAACACACCTGCATGGAGCAGATGTGTTGTGACCTCTTTTCTATTCTTTTTTCTTCGGTGTTATTGTCCGGGCGTCGGCTCCGCACGCTCTTCCCAGTCTGCGGGACTCATGGTGTTGGGCGCCGCGGGATCAATACGCGCAAGAGAGGCGCCACGATTGGCCGCGCTAATTGCAGGGATGGCGGGATCAAATACATTTGTATCATCCCCCCACGAGAGTGCATCGACCACTTCCTCTTCCGGTGTCAGCAAGTAGAGCTGATCCCCGGTATTGCCGAGCCCGTTGCCAATGCGCGCATTGAGATTCACAATGACCGCATTTTCAAGGATCGACCAATACTCGAGCGTGGTCGTTGTTGCAATGATGACCATATACTGCCCGCTCGCCAATTCCGAACCTTCCGGCAAAGTACGCGCTGTGTTGTTGTCACGCAAGAGCCAATCGGAGAGATCGACCGTTTCATCTCCCGCATTATAGAGCTCGACCCACTCGTTGTTCGGGTCGGTACCGCGATCGTTTGCAACGAAGTAGTAGATCTCACTAAAGACCACACCGCGTGTACCCTCGCTTGGATCGGTGCTCTCTTCATGTTCATCAGCTGAGCCATTGGGGTCTTCTTCGTGCCGGGACTCATCTTCTTCCGAAGACTCCTCAGCGCCACCGTTCTCTTCTTCTGTTCCGTCCTGATCGTCTTCTTCTTCCACACCATCAGGAGCGTCGGCTCCGAGGCATGCCTCCGATGCGCTACCCGGTGTCGGTATTTCCTTCTCTACCCAATCGCTTGCCGTGTCGGTATCAAGCGTTAGCGGACAGCGTGCAATCGACGCACCACGACGCGGCGCGGGAATGGCGGGAATCGCAGGGTCGAACACGGTCGTGAACGATCCCCAGGAAAGCGCGTCAACGATCGTCTCATCCGGTGATTCCAGATACAGTTCGTCGCCGGTATTTCCTAACCCATTACCGATGCGCGCGCCCAAATCAATGACGAGTACATCATCCGGCACATCCCAGAATGCAAGCGTGGCACTTGTCGCAACAACCAGTGCAAATTGCCCCGAGTCGAGCGTAGTGCCCTCAGCAAAAATGCGCGCTGGACCATTGTCGCGCAACTGCCAGCCCGAGAGATCAACTGACTCATCGGTTCCGTTATATAGTTCGACCCACTCGTTGTTCGGGTCGCTTCCGCGATCCGCTTCTACAAAATAGTAGACCTCGGTAATGAGGACGCGGTCACTTGCCGGCATGCCGGATTGTTCATCTTCATGCTCGTCCTGCTCCTCATACTGCTCTTCCTCCGCGCCGTTTTCGGCATCACCTTCGTGCTGTTCGTCTTGCTCTTCCGCTTCTTCCTCGGAACCCTCTTCGGTTTGCTCATCCTGCTCTTCAGATTCGTCTCCAGCCGGATCGTCCGGGCTTTCCGAGGATCGACATGCCTCCGATGCACTGCCCGGTGTCGGCATTTCCTTCTCTACCCAATCCGATGCCGTTCCGGTGTCGACATGAATAGGACACCGCGCAATAGAAGCGCCACGACGCGCCGCGGGAATAGCGGGAATCGCAGGGTCGAACACGGTCGTGAACGATCCCCAGGAAAGCGCGTCGATCTGCTCATCTTCCGGATCAATTAGGTAGAGTTCATCGCCGCCATTGCCCAGACCATTGCCAATGCGCGCGCCAAGATCGATCACATTCGCCTCTTCGGGAATATCCCAAAACGCAAGCGTGGCACTGGTTGCCACAATGACCGCAAATCCGCGCGCCGGCACTGACGAGTCCACGGGTAGCGTGCGTGTTGCATTGTTGTCAACCAATCGCCAGCCGGATATATCGACGTCAGCATCGCTGTCGTTGTAGAGCTCGACCCACTCGTTGTTCGGGTCGATACCGCGATCACTTGCAACAAAATAGTAGACCTCACTGAAGACTACGCGACCATGTCCTTCAATCTGCTCTTCTTGTTCCTCATCCGCATCTTCGTGCGTCTCCTCTTCGTCTTGTGCCTCCTCTTCTTGCTGCTCTTCCCCCGATTCTTCTTCAGTTTCTTCTTCGTGCTGTTCTTCTGACTCTTCCTCAGACTCATCTTCACGAGGTTCCTCTTCCGACCCTTCTTCAGTTTCTTCTTCGTCTTCTTCCTGCCGTTCTTCTTCTGACTCTTCCTCGCTTTCTTTTTGCTCTTCTTCCGATTCATCTTTTTCTTTCTCCTCTTTCTCAGTCTTCTCCTCCTTTTCCTCTTCTTTGTCCGCTTCTTCCTCAGGCACAATGCAAAACGCCGGCGTCATTAGCCGGGCGGACATTCTGTTGCACA
>PWVU01000159.1 GCA_003561715.1 Candidatus Kaiserbacteria bacterium
CATGCGAGAACGATGTAGCATCCTACTATCAACCATGCGTTTTTGTATACATCGTTGTCTGTACATTGTTTCAGCTGTAATAACAAGTACTCTCGATATGGCAACACCAGAAAGCCCACCAGGAGGGTCCAAAACAAAAGCGTGAAAAAGCTTAAGTCAAAAGAGACATATAGGATAATAAGTGCCAGAGGCAGAAATAACGCCATAAAAGCGCTACAAAGTTCTAACCGGCGAATAGATCTAGTATGCATACGTATTTGGACCCGCACTAACTACCACTTTCCACAACTCCTTCTAAACACACTTTCAAGATACATCTCCTGTAACCAAGCCCTACTGAAAGCGGTGGATAAAACACGATTCAGCACCATACCCTATCAAGTAAATACCTCTGTACTATACGTCATCTAAAAAATACCATAATGGCGTCAAATACAACATACACAGTGCCGGTCACTACAAACCAAAATACCAAGACGGCAGATGCCCCTTTTGAGATTGAAGCATACACACTAAAGAATGAGCGCTCTGGAGACTTCTGATCGATACCCAAGGAGGTCTCGGGGGTACTTTCTTGTAAGTGAATTTCGCGACCATGTTCTTTTTCATACCTCGCCTCTTTGCTCCAAAAAACAAGTTTTTGAAGGTTGAACGCGAATACGAAAGCAGAGACCAGGAAAAGTGTTGCGAGAAGTGGCGTTGAGTATATTCCCGAAACCCAGGTCAACGAACCGACGCCGTATGCTGTGGTTGTCACCCATGCCCAAGCGTACTCGCGCTGTGTTCCTTGGAATCGCAACAGTTCCAACAAACCGTTCCATGACTGCAGAAGCAGGGGAACGGGAACCATGTACCACAACAATGCACCGAAGACCAGCGCCACATCGCTTCCACCTATGCCATATTTTTCAAGGTGCAGAAAAACATTCAACACGGGTGTGAGAAAAACAACCACATATGAGAATGTCTTTAGCAACGTGTGGTTTTTAGTGAGAGATAACATGAGGCGTCCCGATGACTCTAAAGCTCGTCTGTACTACCTGCACATCTCAGTATAAGTTATAGCCCCCGCAAAACAAATCATCACATTTTGTAATCAAAGGTTTTGTTATCGACCAGTTTTGTAAATGCGCACTTCAGTTCTTCGAAGGACGTGAAGTGCTTGTTGGCACTGTTCTCTTTCCCATACTTCCACACATGCTCCTCAGGATTCTCATCGGGAGCATAGGGAGGGAAATTGATAAGATGAAACGATGCAAGCGATTGTCCGGCATGAAGTTGTTTCCGTAATCCTTTGGATTTGTGCCACCGGGCGTTGTCCCAAATAATGCAGATGCGTTTATGCGGATACTTCTTCTTGATCTGCAAGAGAGCGAGGATGATGTGTTCCGTGTCTTGCCAGTCAAGTGGAATAAGTGTGTGCCTCTTGGTCTTAAGGGAGAGGGTACCGAAATAACTCTGGCCGGTCTTTTTTCGTTCAAGCTTGATAATGGTCTTTGCCCCCTTGGGAAGCCACGCCCTGCGTACTTCTTCTTCCCAGTCAACACGGGTTTCATCCGCAACCAATACCTCCCAGTTGTCATCCATGAGATAGGGTGCTATTTCAAGGCGTATCTCTTTCATTCGTTTGGCAATGTGCCATTCGTCCCGACGTATATCAAAGGGAGTGGGAAGTTTCCACGACAGACCGATATGGGCAAGTAGGTAGTGATAACTGCGGTCTGACTCATACACAACACCGAACGTGGTGTTTACGTGTGCTTTAAGCTTCGGCAGATCCCACAATTCTTGGGGGATGCCGTCCGGCGTATGCAGTGTCTCCGCGATCTCCGCTTTCTGTTCAGTAGTGAGTTTTGCCGCGTTTTCATTGTTGACGTATCCCGGAAAGATACTGCTCATTCTTGTATCATTCCAAGCTCTGATCCATTGCCGTACCGTCTTGGTGTCATATTCAATGTACGTTGAGATAGTCGGCACGTCCGCACCTTTCCTGCTCATGAGTATGGTGTGCGCACGTGCTCGTACGAGCGTATTAGGGCCTCGTTTGTAATACTCACGTAATGTTACAGACTCCTTTTTGGTTACTGAATGTACAAAAAGCATTGCTTCCCATTGTATCAAAAGCGGAAGATTTGTTTTGCGGGGGCTATAGCAACTCGCTCGTAATATTTTCTTTTGAGACTCCGGCGACCAATCTCTCTTGTACGCCAGCGATAAGTTGCTCTCTCGTTTGTGTGTCCATTGGTTGTAGTGTAGCACCCTGAAAGCCAGTAGGAGCTTCTTTGTCCACACGATCTTGCTTTCAGTGGATAAGTATTTTCAGTTCTAACGAGTCGACTTTGGGGGCATCAATTCACCCTTAATGCCCCACGCCTACCCCCACCACTTTTGTAGCCCCCGCCTCAAGAAGTGTCTTGCGTGCTTCGCGCAGAGTGGCACCTGTTGTCACAACATCATCAAGAAGCAGGATCGGTACGTTGGGATAGTTGGCAAGGACTTGTTGATCGACTGAGAACACGCCGATCACATTGGCAACACGATCGGCACGATCGAGTGAGGTTTGCGGTTTGGTCTCGCGATCGCGGCGCAATAAAGGATGGGAGGGAAGTGTGACTACCGAGTCTGTCTGTGCAACCATCTGTGCAATACACATTGATTGATTATAACCTCGTGAGCGCTCGCGCGCTTTGCCAAGTGGCACGGGTACGATAAGCCACTGTTTGTGTTCTAAAAAGACTTCTTCGTTGTTGAGCGCTCGAACGACCAATAGCGCTAAGAAATGTGCGGATATGCGCTTCCCCTTGAATTTGAGCTGGCGGATCAACGAGCCGATCAGATCATCGCTATACTGCGCAAGTGCATAGAGTGCCTGTTTTGAGTCAATGCATTGAAATTTGTAGTGCGCTAGCACCGCTTCGTCTGTTACGGTTGCGAGATCGACCTCATGCGGATCGTGCAGAGGGGGGAACAGTATATCGAGGATGGTTTGTAGGATTGCCTTCATAGTATGTGTGAGTAGTACACAACTTTCTTTGGAGTCTTGCAAGCTTGGATGGTATACTTTCTCAGTATATGGGTTTTCTTGACAGCTTCAACATGTCTTCGGTTACTGACGCGCTCAAAGGTGCCGGTTTGGGGAAGTTGACCGGTGGCGGCGGAAGTGTGGTTGGTATCGACATCGGCACCTCGGCGATCAAGGTGGTGCAGTTGCGCAATGAAGATGGTGCGGCGGTGCTGGAGACGTACGGCGAACTATCGCTCGGTCCATACGCCGATATCGAGATCGGTCGCGCAACCGCGCTTGATGTCGATAAGTTGGCGGAGGCATTGCGTGATATTCTGCGTGAAGCGAATGTGACCACCAAAGCGTGCGGGGTTTCCATTCCGTTTGCGTCAAGTTTGATTACCTTGCTTGAGCTTCCGGAGGTCGACACTAAGACGCTCAAAACAATGATTCCGCTTGAGGCGCGCAAGTATATTCCGGTGCCGCTTTCAGAAGTGCAACTCGACTGGTTTGTGGTACCCGAGGGCGACCTCAAATATCTCTCAAAAGAACAACAGGAGGGTGAAGGACAAGACAGTAAGCCGGCCGCAGCACAAACGGCTCAGGCAAAAGAAGAAGAAGAACCCCATGGACCCTCCATACACGTTCTCTTGGTGGCGATTCACAATGAAGTACTGCGGAAATTCAATACGGTCTTGCAGGGCGCGGGTCTATCGCCTTCGTTCTATGAAATTGAGATATTCAGCTCCATTCGGGCTTCATTGGGGCGGGGTATAGCGCCTATTATCATTCTCGATATCGGTGCGGCGACCAGTAAGCTCTATGTTGTGGAGGCGGGTGTGGTGCGCGCAACGCACGTGATCAATCGCGGCTCGCAAGATATCACCCTTACCTTTGCTAAGGCGGCAAATATCGCTGTTACAAGAGCCGAAGAACTAAAACGGACGCATGGATTGGGCGGGACCGATGAGACCGGTCAGCTGCTTGAGCGATTTGCACTCTCGAGTATGGAACATATCTTTGCCGAGGCGGAACGATCGGTTGCGGCGTATCAGAGGCGTTACCAGACATCGATAGGGCAAGTCATTTTGACCGGTGGTGGCTCAACATTGCAGGGTTTGCTTCCTGTGGCGAAGAAAAAATTTGAGCGAGAAGTCATGATGGCAAATCCTTTCAAGAAGGTTGCAACACCTGCGTTCTTGGAAGATATATTGGAACAAGCAGGCCCCGAATTTGCCGTTGCGGTCGGTCTTGCGTTGCGGAAGTTGAAGGAGTGATCGGTCTTTGCAACGGCGTTATACACAGCAGTGCAGTTTCTTCTCGTCTCTATTACACGTATACTCTTTAAAAAGTGTTCATTCGTATTTCATGGAACCGAAATTTAAAACGTCTTTCATACCGAAAAAATCTTTTGAGCAGCCGGCACCGATTAAGCCACGATCGTCCGGTTCAAAAGGGTCGCTTGGCATATTGGGACTGGCGGGTGTTGTGATA
>PWVU01000057.1 GCA_003561715.1 Candidatus Kaiserbacteria bacterium
CTCCAGGCGTTAGGAATTAGATTAGGATGTTAGGAAGGTTAGGAAGTTAGGGATTAGTCTGAGTCAGGATGCTAGATGTTAGGAAACTAGTTTTCAGTGATGTGTTTGGTGCTTTGAGTTTGCATTTTGGAATTTGTTTAGGATTTGGTACTTTGAATTTGGCATTTTTACACTAATTCCCAATTCCTACAACCTAACACCTATTTTATGTGTTCTAATATCGCCATGATAACCCCCGCCACACTTGCTCGCTCGGCAACGAGCAGTTGCTCGAAGTGGTGTTTTTTGAGCGCCTCGGCAGTTGACGGACCGATCGCAACGACGGGAATTTTTTTGGCAATGACCATATCGTCTATGGTGATCCGAGCGCAAAATCCCTCGACTGCAGACGGGCTTGCAAAGGTAACGTACGCAACCGCACCTTTTGCAAGCATCTCAGAAAACTGTTCATCGGGATCGGTGCGTGGCGATGTCTTGTAGATCTTAAGGTCTTTAATGATTGCGTCCCGCTTAGCGAGTTTTGACGGCAACTCGTCCGATGCGATCGTGGTGCGCAGGAGCATGATGGTCTTGTGGGCGACCGGCTCAAGATCGCGCCCCAGCTCATCGCTCGTCTCACTGTCGGGGATGTATTCAACCCGCATGCCGAGCGCGCGCGCGGCATCGGCGGTCTTGTTGCCTACAGCGGCGACCGGTGGCATTTCGCGCCCTGCCGGGTTGAGATCCAGTTCGCGGGTCATCTTAGCAAAATAGCGCACACCGGTGGCACTCGTGAAAATAAGCCAATCCACTTCGGGGAGATTCTTAAACTCATGCTCAAGATCGGAATTGACTTTGAGTGGCTCCATGGCAATGGTGGGGAGGTTGTACACCAAGGCGCCAAGCTCGGTGAATTCGTTGATCCAATCCTCGCTCCCTTCGGCGCTCCGGGTGATGACGACGGTCTTGCCTGTAAGTGGTTGTTTATCCATGATGTTGTAATTGTGAACGAAGTTGCGAATCTTGCAAGAGCTCTTGTGCAAGAGCTTGTGCCCGAGTGATCGCCTCGTCAGGTGGGCAGGTGGCATGTAAGATCTGTACATTCAAAGGGTCCAATGCGCCCGCCATTGCGCTTATGTGTATCTGTGCTTCTGCAAAACGTGCGTAGCAACCGATTGGTACTTTGCAGCCACCGCCAATGGTGCGCGCAAACACGCATTCATATGTCGGTAGCAAGAGTTGTTTCCGGCTCCATCAGGGATTTGGTGATGACCTGTATATCCTCTCTATCGGTATAGACTTCGACCGCATGCGTTCTTTGTCCAACCGCCGGAACAAACACCATCGGATCGAATATCTCGGCGACCCGCGAAAGCATACCAAGGCGAGCAAGTCCCGCAGCCGCGAGCACTACGGCGTCATAATCCTCATCTTCCATCTTTTGAAGACGCACCGGCACATTGTCGCGGATACTGCGCATCACGAGATCGGGACGCGAATGGAGAAGAAGCGCTTTGCGACGGATGCTGTCGGTACCGACGATCGCACCTTTGGGGAGCTCTGCGAGCGTGGCGCCCGACTTGCTTATGAGCGTATCGCGCGGGTAGTCACGCGGCAGAACAGCGGCGGCGTACGCCCGTGATGGCAATTCCAGCGGAAGATCTTTCAGGCTGTGCACGGTGAGATCGATCTCGCCTTGGACAAGTGCGCGCTCGATCTCGGCGGTGAACCACGTCTTGCCGACCGAAGAGTTTGGTATGGGCGCATGGTCAGTGTCGCCTTTGGTGGTAATCTGCCGTGTCTCGCAGGTAAGATCCGGATGCGCGCGGGTGAGCGCGTCGATCACCAGCTGGGTCTGGATCATTGCAAGCTCACTTCCGCGCGTGCCGATTGTCAATGTCTGCATGCAGGCATCGTACCACAAGTTTGGCGCGGGCAGTGTGGTGCGAAGTGGGCAGGGGGTTGCGTTACTCGACCACCTCTTGTGATCGTATGTCGACGCACCACTCCATATCATTGAAAGCCCCGCAAACGCTGTTCTCATCTCGCCATTGTGAGAATGTGTATGTAAACGGCGGTTCGTCCTCCTCCGGTACCGAGATCGTAAAGCCGCGGTCTGCAACGTATTCCTCTTGCGCGTCGCGCGAGACCACTCTCAACAGAGTGGTCTCGGCGGGAGTTGATACTTTAAAGATAATGTGCGAAGCGCTTGGATCCCACGCGATCGCCCACACGCCTCCGCCGTACTGAAAGACCGCGGGGGAGAACGCTTGTGTCTCGATATCGTACAGCCAACCACCGTCGTGTGCCACCCCGCCCGTTGTGACCGCGATCGTTTCGTTGTCTGGCGACAGCAGTGCGCCTTGTATGGGCCCCGCAACACCGAACTCGGCGTTCTCCGACACACGCATATTCGACGGGATATCGTCGGCGGAGAAGAGTGTCGCGCCCGTTTGGTCGCGCACCTCGCTGCCATCCCAGTCGATCTCGGTGACACCGACGGTGTCGGGAAGTACGGTGTCGTCATTGCCCGGCACCACACCTTGTTCGCCCATCATGAACAGAAAAAGCGCGATGAGCCCGATGCCCGCAATGCCAATGATGAGTGTTTTGGTGAGGTTCATACGAGGTTTCGAGTATTAGCTGCTGTCGGTTATTCAGTGAATGTGAAGGTCGCAAGCATTGCTTCAATGATGTCGCGCGTTTCTCGATCGATCGATCCTTCGCGTTTGACGGTGATCGGCTCGGGTGGACCCAGAGGGTCGCATTCCTCTATTTCGATCCGTTCGCCCGTATCGGTCTGGCAATAGATGTCGAGGTTGTGTATGGGTTGTCGCGCAAAGACAAATCCGCTTTGGTTCCAAGATGCGGGAATAACTTCGAATTGCAATAGCGTTGCCCACGGCGTGCCGTCGGTCAGTTGATAATCGAGCCCCTCTTCGAGTTCGACCTCGGCGAGTGTCACACTAGTCGGTGCGGTTTCGCCGAATATCCCCTCGGTCGGTATTCCTTCCGGGTATACCGAAACGTGCGTACCCGAGTCGTGATGGGTGAGTGGCGCATCCGTGCCTTCGGGGAGAGGTGGGCGATAGAAGGTGAACAACGGCGCCATTGGTCCGTTGGAAGTCGCGACCTCCCACTCGTCTGGGTGTTGGATAGAGAAGCTGAAGTGCTCACTTGTGTAGGTGACCCATGCGCTTGTATCGATCGTGCCCGTATCGTTATCGGGCGGCGCGGGATGCTCGGGCGGTACGTCCCGATCGACATACCAGACGAAGGTCACGATCATGCCCACCAGCAAAACGAGAATTGCGACCCATACTGCTGAGTACCCTTGTTCGTGCGCGGTGTTCTGTTGAGATGATCCACTACTCATACTCCCATTGTAAAAAATACTGTATGCAGATGCAAAGTCGGGTGCGTCATCCACACTTTGCGCATTGTATGTCACAGGGTGTCTTGTTACACTGAATTTAGTATTACGCGATGTTATCAATGGCGACGTGTTGCACCCACGTAATTACATACGAACCCTATCATGGACGAACAAAAAAAGAAGATATACATACTGCTCGGACATCCCGACAAAGATACGTTCTCGGGAACATTTGCGAGTGCCTACGAAGAAGCGGCACGCGCAGCAGGGCATGAGGTCAGGCGATGCAATTTGGGCGAAGTGCCGTTCGATCCCATCTTGCACAAGGGCTACAAAGAGATCCAGGAGCTTGAGCCGGGGCTCAAGGCAATCCAGGAAGATATTAAGTGGTGCAATCACTTCGTGGTCATTTATCCGAACTGGTGGAACACGATGCCCGCGCTGCTGAAAGGATTTTTCGATCGTGCATGGATCCCAGGCTTTGCCTTTAATTTTGATAAGCAAACCAAGCAGATCATCCAGCGCCTCAAGGGTAAAACAGCGCATGTCATCATCGTCTCCGGCTCGTTCTCGCCGTTTATGATCTGGTGGAAGTTTGGCGATTTCAAGAATGAGATTCAGCGTGGCATCCTCGAGTTTTCCGGTTTTGAAACAAAAGTAACGACGTTCGGTCCCGCCGAACGTGTCGACGACGCCCAGCGTAATGTGTGGGTCGAGGAGGTGAAGGGGTGGGGGAAGATGGGGGTGTAAGAAGATCAAAGAATAACATGGAAAGAAATAATCAGAACGAGAGCAAGCCCGCAGTTGTTATTGTTGTAGTTGTGGTTATGTGCGTTGCTACCGTTTTTGCGATCTTTTTCTTTCTGCAGTCAGGTCAGAATAATGAGGACACAATCGAAGTTACTGATACGCAAGAGTTTGAATATACAACTTTCATTCAGGAAAGCGAAACTGAAATAGACCCTGTAAGGGTAGAAGATGAAGACTTTAATGAGCGCGAGGACCCGGTCCCGGACGTTTTAGAAGAAAATGAGGTAAGTGAAAGAAGTCCGAGTGCGGTAATTTCCGAGATGATCGAACAGGCGGAAAAGGAGAGTCGCAATAGAGCGTATGTTGCCGCCTTTAAAGCAGAAGTGAGGTCGGGACAAGCACAGCTGGTTTCTGAATGTGAGTTTGAAGAGCCTTTGACATCTCCTGATTTTGAGCGAAATACGGTGTGGTCAGAATTCGTGGATGCTCCAAGTTGTGGCAGGGCAGGTGCTGGCACATTCTCGATACGTGCTGAACCACGTAATGATGCCGATTGTCGAGCGTTGGTTTCGCATACAGGAGTAGTGTATGAGGGAGATGAGTGTTACCGGGAATGAGTTATTTTGTTTACTAATGTAAATCGTGCATGAACACCTGTATAGACGGGTAGTGTTGAGCGGAGTCACTGCTGACAAGGTGTATCGGGTAAGACAAAAATACCATGATCCAGCAGTTGTGTAAGTTGGGAATATCCTCGACATGTTTGACTAGACCTGTTTTTTCTTGTATACTTTCCGCGTGATATGCCATCACGTGTGCATGTAACGAGATATCGCTGAAAGTTTCGATACGTGCTTGCGTATCTACGCATGCCCACACCTGGTGTCGACTATTTCATCTGAAACTCGTATACTTATCCTATGATGCCATTTCAAAATTTCACTACCAAAGCTAAAGAAGCGGTGCGCAAGGCGCACGAGCTTGCGATTGAGCGTGGGCAAAATCACGTCAATCCGCTCCATCTGCTGACAGCCCTTATCTTACAAGAAGAAAGCACTATTTTTTCCATTCTTGATCGACTCGAGATCGATACGGTCCTCTTGACCGACTCACTGATTGAGGCGCTTGATATGCCGGAGACCTCGACCGTATTGTCGCCAAGCTACCAGTTGTATCTGACACCGGAGCTCGCGCAAGTATTGGAAAATGCCGGTAAAGTGGCCGGCTCGCTTGAGGAGCAGTTTGTCAATACCGAGCATCTGTTCGTTGCCATCCTGGATAATCCGGGACCTGCGCGGGATGTGTTGCTGAGGTTTCAGTTCGATCGCAATCGAATAATCCAGATCATTCAAGAATTTCGGGAGGGGAATGTGCGCGATGTGAAGCAGGAGAAAAAACCACGCGTGCTTGCCAAGTATACGCGCAACATGACCAAGCTTGCCGCGGAAAACAAGCTTGATCCGGTCATTGGTCGTGACACGGAGATCAATCGCGTTATTCAGATCATCTCGCGTCGCACCAAGAACAATCCGATCCTGATAGGCGAGGCGGGAGTAGGTAAGACGGCAATTGCTGAGGGGCTTGCGCTTCGCATGGCGCATGGTGATGTGCCCGAATCCTTGAAAGGAAAAGAACTCTTGATGCTTGACCTGGGGTTGCTGATCGCCGGCACCAAATACCGGGGAGAATTTGAGGAGCGTCTGAAAGGTATTATGAAAGAAGTGGAGCGCGCGCAAGGTAAAGTCGTGCTGTTCGTGGACGAGATCCACACGCTGGTGGGCGCAGGCGCCGCAGAAGGTGCGATGGATGCATCAAATATGTTGAAACCTGCACTTGCGCGCGGTGAGTTGCGGGTGATCGGTGCCACGACGCTCAAAGAGTATCAAAAGCACATTGAGCGAGACCCCGCGCTCACGCGTCGCTTCCAGCCGGTGTATGTGAATGAGCCGTCAATAGAAGATGCGGTTGCAATTTTGCGCGGTCTGCGCGAGAAGTATGAACTCTTCCACGGGGTGCGTATTACCGATGACGCAATTGTTGCGGCGGTCGAACTCTCCAGTCGCTATCTTTCTGATCGATTTTTGCCGGACAAAGCGATCGATCTTATCGACGAGGCGGCATCGGCACTGCGTATTTCGCTTGAGAATAAACCCCCTGTACTTGAAGAAACGCATCGAAAGATCATGCGACTTGAGATCGAGCGCGAGGCACTCTCAAAAGATCTGGGTGTGGCGACCGGCAAAGCCGAAAAAGATCTCAAGGTACGCACGCGTGATATTGAAAAAGAGATCGCCGACCTGCGCGAAAAGACCGCTGAGCTTGAACTGAAATGGACCAATGAGAAAGAGGTGCTTGATGGTATCAAGCAGGATAAGAAAGAACTTGAGAGCTTGCGTATTGAAGCGGAATCCGCCGAAGCAGTTGCTGATCTGACCAAAGCGGCCGAGATTCGGTACGGTAAGATCCCTACACTTGAAAAAGAACTAGATCAGAAAATGAAGCGCTTGAAGAAACTGCAAAAGTCGCGCCGTATACTGAAAGAAGAGATCACGGAAGCTGATATTGCCGATGTGGTATCACGGTGGACGGGCATTCCGGTTGCGCGCATGCTCGAGGAAGAAGCCGAAAAGCTCTCTCGCATGGAAGACGTGCTGAAGGAGCGAGTGGTAGGGCAAGCCGAGGCGGTGCAGAAGGTTGCGGATGCTATTAAGCGCTCGCGTGCCGGTATTTCAGACCCGAATCGTCCAATTGGTTCGTTCTTGTTCCTTGGTCCGACCGGTGTAGGGAAGACCGAGCTTTCTAAGACGCTCGCAGAGTTTATGTTCGACGATGATAAGGCACTCATCCGCATCGACATGAGTGAATACATGGAGCGCCACTCGGTTTCGAAGATCATTGGGGCGCCTGCTGGCTATGTGGGATACGATGAAGGTGGTCAGTTGACCGAAATGGTACGCCATCGCCCGTACTCGGTATTGCTTTTTGATGAGATCGAGAAAGCGCACCCTGAGATATTCAACATTCTCTTGCAGGTACTGGACAATGGTGAGCTGACCGACGCCAAAGGGCGCAAAGTGAACTTCAAGAATACCGTGATCATTCTTACTTCCAATATCGGTGCAGAACACATTGATCGTATGAGCCATTTGGGATTCAACGGTGACGCGCATGATGATGATCAGGCGCGATACGAGCGAACGAAGGGTAAAGTAATGGATTCACTCAAGGAATACTTCCGCCCCGAGTTCCTCAATCGGCTGGACGAGATTGTGCTCTTCAATATCCTCACCCCAGAAGTGATTAAGGACATCGTAAAGATGCAGGTTGACATTGTGGTAGAGCGACTCAAGTACAAAGAGATAACGCTTTCGATATCAGAGGAGGTGTATGACTATCTCGCCAAGGAAGGATACGATCCGCATTACGGTGCGCGTCCACTTAAGCGCTTGATCCAGAGCAAGATACTGACCCCGGTAGCGCAGTTTATGGTCAGTAAAGGTGTTATGGAAGGAGGTACGATCACGGTCGGTCTCAAAGAGGGTGGTGAATTTACGTTCGACGTGAAAAAAGGGCGCGGCGGCGGGAGAGCTAAGCGTACACGAAAGAAAGAACCGGCGCTTGCGCAGTAATTGATAGACGCACTTTCGTTAACAAATGGTAATGAGACAAAACGCAAAGCTTTCGCTTTGCGTTTTGTCATGGACTGCGGTACACTAGCACAGTCAAATTGAAGCAATGCGTCGGTGGCGGAGTGGTCAATCGCACTTGGCTGTAAACCAAGCGCCTTCGGGCTACGGGGGTTCGAATCCCTCCCGGCGCACAACGAGAAACCGGCACATCGGGTGCCGATTTCGACTATGTGCGCCGGAGAAAGGTGCCTGCGCACCTTTCGAGAGGGATTCGAAGCGATGGAGTATATCGCAACGAGCCCGACAGGGCGAAGTGAGATACGACATCGGTACAGCTCCTGTAAGGAGAGAAATTCCCCCCCGGCGCACAAAATGCCAGAGCCAAACCATGTGTTTGGCTCTGTGGCATGTTCCAGCCGGGAGGGATTTGAAAACGCATCTGGGACCCTTTGGGAAGATGCGTGGGCGTAGGTTTTGTTGAGAGCGGAGCGAACTAGAAAGTCAAGTGCAGAGCTTCGAGGAGCGCAGATATTTTGGAGCACCTTGTGAGAACAAAATATCGCGCGAGGTGACCGAATCCCTCCCTCATACCACAAGGGCACTTCTTGTTTTCTAATTCATTTCGTTCATAAGAAAACAATAATGCCGCGCACAAACGTAGCGAAGCGAAGTGGTGTGGCGGGAGGAGTTCGAACGATTTACGGACGTAGGTTTTGTTGTGAGCTACGCGAACCAGAAAACCAAGCGCAGAGCTACTCTTTAGGGAGACAAGCCGCGACCTCTGAAGCTTATGAATGTGCGCGACCACATTTTCAAGGAGCGAAGCGACTATGAAAATGGAAGTACCCTTGTGGTGAATTAGTGAAATGGGTCGAATTCCTCCCTCGTAGCACACAAAGGCGCTCTTTGTTCACTAATTCTATTCAATTGTAATCGTACAACGTTTGTCCCACAGGAAATTATTTTCTGAATGCATTAAAACAGCAATATTTATTGAGCTGTTGTATTCTGGGGCGGTTCAAACAGCGCGCTTAATGACTCACCCGTACTAATGCGCATAATTGCGTCACCGATTAGGTCTGCCACCGAAACGACTTCAATCTTAGGGCTTGTAATGCCCGCTTTTTGCTCCACAGAGTCCGTAACGTAAAATCGTGTAAGTGACGAGTTATCGATTTTCTCTTGCGCATTTCCCGAGAGCAAGCCATGCGTGGTAGCCGCAATTACTTCTCGCGCACCATGTGCGGAAAGGGTTTCCGCTGCTGCGACCAACGTGCCACACGTATCAGCCATGTCGTCAATAATGAGAGCGGTCTTTCCCGTAACATCTCCTACCAGTTTCATCGCTTTGATCCTGTTCGCCACTTCGCGTTCTTTATGAATTAAAGCAATCGCTACGTCATGCGTCAGCCGCTTTGCATACGACTGAACCCGCACGACACTTCCGGCATCGGGAGCGACCATGACCAACTCTTTGTTTTCAAGCTCTTTGGCAAAGATCTTTTCAAAAAAAGATAGAAAAACGGGACGTGCATAGAGACTGTCGACAATTGTGTTGCGAAAGAATCCTGCGATGGCGTCGTTATGAAGATCAAGCGTGAGTACGCGATCAACTCCGACTGCTTCCATTGATTGTGCGAAGACGCGTGCTGATATGGGTTCGCGCGGGCGCGCTTTGCGATCTTGTCTGGCATAACCAAAATAGGGAATGACCGCAGTTATCTCTCGTGCTGAAGCCCCCCGTGCCGCTTCAATGGCAAGCAACAACTGTACCCAGTGCTCCGCGGGCGGATTAGTCGATTGTATGATAAACACATCCGTGCCGCGCAGGTTTTCGCCGAATTGGACGTGTTGTTCACCATCAGCAAATGTTTTACAGGTGACTGCACCCAAGGAAACTCTAATACGCTCCGCAATGCGAGCGGAAAGAGTGTCGTTGGAGCCCAAACTGAACATGCGATAATTCATACCTTGATACGCTACAACATAAGCTGACACTGTGTACTAAAAGCGCATTTCTTGATGTGATGCACGGACAGACGCCTCTTGCGTGTCTTGACTTGTGCCAGCTTGTTTCTAAAATCTCACCGTCATGCTATTGGTACCTATTTCTATAACGATACCTACTGTTTACCAGAGCCATGTAATGAACATTATTTTCTGTGTATTGGCTCATCTCTCTGTAGACTCAGTTTTCTCTGCAGATCATCGACGCTTCGTTTGGTATCGTCGTAGTCATGTTGTGTCTTTTCGACGGCACGTCGAGAATGTTCTAACGCATAGTGGAGTTGCTTAATTCGATCTTGCTCCCTGAGAATCTCGCGGCTTTTTTGCTCGTACGTCTCTTCCGTGTCATGCAGTTTTTTTCGCATGCTTTCAAGAGATTTCTTTTCAAGATCATGCTGCTCCACCACCTCTTTGTGGTCTTGTTCTGCACGACGAATGTCGTTTTGCAGTTTGTCCATCTTTGTCTTCTCAACGATCAGATTGCGATGCATGCGCTCCAGGTCCATGCGGAGCGCATCAAGAGCCTGTTTAGTTGCAATACTCATGAATAGCTATGTGTTATTGTGTACTTTTACTATAGTACTGTACCATATGACATCTCTGCTCGCACCGCACGCTCGCAATGGAATACGCTTGCAGACTTGATATTCTGTGGTACACTCATCGCACTATGGCACAGCAACACTTGGTTAAAATCAAATGCGCCGATACGGGCGAGGTACGCTATACGCGGAAAAATAAGAAAAAAGTCGAGCGCAAGCTGGAATTCAAGAAGTATTCCCCAAAACTGCGCAAAGTAGTCACTTTTAAAGAGGTGAAAAAATAGAAAACATCTGCTACACTGAGTACCGCCCACCAGCACGAACATGGGGGGCGGTTTTCAGTAACATGAGGGGCCTATAGTTCAGTGGTAGAATTCTGGTCTCCAAAACCAGCGACCGAGGTTCGAATCCTCGTGGGCCCGCAAAACAAGGAGCGAAAGCGTTAGCTTTCGCGACTATGCGGTTGTGCGGACCGCGAGGATTCGAAGAGGTTGTCGATACTTTGTGAGGAACGAAGCAAAGTATCATACAACCTGAACAGATCCTGTAAGGATCGAAACTCCTCGTGGGCCCGCTGAGAAGCGAGATATTGTCCTCGAAAAGAAAGACATGTAATCCCCAGTCTTTCAGACATACACCGTATTTTAGGTTTCAATCTTCCGTATACTAAAGACAATGCGTAGTATTTGTGCGGCTCTTTTGTTCAGTGTATTGACAAGCGTTTTTTTGCTTACGCCCGCAGTGACGCACGCGCAAGGTTTTCCTTCTTTTACCGGTCATATCGTGCCGTGCGGACAGTCATGCGTGACCGATGACGATCAGCGCGGTATACGCGAGTGTGAGACCTGTCACTTGGTGGTGATGGTGCAACGCATACTTACGTTTTTGGTGTTCTTAGGTGGTGTTATATCGATCTTCATGTTTTTGTGGGCTGGATTCACGTTTTTGCGTGCGACCGGCAACATAAGTGTCATTAAAGAGGCAAAAGAAAAATTTTACAATACCCTGTGGGGCTTTATCATCGTTCTTGCCGCGTGGGCATTGGTCGATGTGCTTATCAGCATCTTTTACGATCGTGACCGACTCGGTCCGTGGAATGAGATCATTTGTGGAGAGGTCGACGTTGAAGCGGCCTTTCGGGGTGCGGCGCAGTGTACGCGGTTGGAGAGACCATCATTGCGAGGTGAACGCCCTGATCCCGTGTATGATCCACCAACGGGAGAGTTTGAGGTTGGGGATACTACGTTCGGTTTTGATCCCGAATTGATCGAAACCGATGACCCTGAACTCGCGGCGCGCGCGGAGCGGGAAGCTGAGGTTCGAGAACGACTCTTGAATGCCGGAGTCGATGTTCGGCGCGGCTTTTGTGCAGTTGGCTCTGACGATGTCTTTGGCGGCGCAACAGATTGTGTCGATGTGGGCGAGTTGGATGAAGAGGTTATCGTGTTCATTGAAAATTTTGCCGAGCTCTGTGAAGACGTGCGAGGAGAATGTAGTCTGTTCATCGAGCGTGGGTCTGAGTCGGGTGATACCGGAAGTGTGGTGATAAGCAGTGACGATGGAGGTGCGTTGACATTCCAGCAGATACTAGATACCGGCATACTTGGAGAGCCTCAGCGTGTAAACGAGGGGCTGATGACGTACGATGTATACACCGATGAAGCAGGTAATCAATATCGAGTCAGTGCCGATGGTTCTGCTGTAACGATTACTCGGGAAAGCGATGTTGAACCCTTGCCGCAACTCGAACCGGAACCCGAACCAGAACCAGCGCCCATTGAGGTCTTCGACCCGGAAACAATACCTGACCCTGAACCCGAACCGGAAGAACAAACGCCGGGCGAAATCCCCGAGGATGAATCAGTGGCCGACTCTGTGCCGGAAGAAGTCGATCCTGCAGAAGAGCTTGCCCGGCTTGCTCAGCGCGAGCGAGCGGTGCGCGACGAGCTTGAAGATGCGGGTATCGTTACCCAACAGCTTGGCACATGCGGACCGGATGCGACTGCCGACTCTTCATGTACGAGTGTGCGGGATCTTGATCGAGAAGTGATTGATGCGATGGTGCGTTTTTCAGAGACGTGTACCTATTGTGGCGGAGATATGATGGTTGTAAGTGGTTCTGAAGACGGCGTGAGTAGCAGTGCATCGCTTGTCAATCCGCAGGGGCTTCCCTTGCGCACACATCTTGATGATAACTTCACACACATCGGCGACACGCCCGAAGGTCGAAGGGTGTATACAGATGATGCAGGTGTTGTCTATCAGTTAAGCCAGGATCATCTGGAAGTATCTGTGCTTGTCGGGGATGCGGCGCAGTCAGTCGTCTCGCGAGTACCTCCTCCTTCGAGCCAAGAGCCAGAAGCTGAAGAAGAGCAAGAGGGCACGTCGTGCTGGCTGTGGGGGTTATGGTGTTAGCGAGCCATCGTAGCATTCTCATGCAGATACATCGGTTGTGTATAATTTGCAAGGTATTACGGTCGGTGATGAGATATACTTTCTGTGTACATTGTTCAAGATACACTCGTCATGAAAAGTATAGTAACCGGCATTTGCATTGTTTTCTCCCTCGGACTTTTTATTGCTCCAATCAGCGCCTTCGCCCAACCCTCTTTCACTGGGCAGTTGGTACCATGCGGTGAGCCGTGTGCTACACCGGACGGTCGTGACGGCATCCGCGAATGCACCACCTGTGACCTGGTGGCGTTGACTCAGCGCATCATCAACTTTCTCATATTCGCCGCGGTGGTGATCGCGGTACTACTCTTCGTCTACGCCGGATTTCTTATGGTGTCCGCGGGCGGCAACGAAGGACAGTTGTCAACCGCAAAAGGCATCTTTTGGAGCGTACTCATTGGTATCATCATTGTTTTGGCGGCGTGGCTTATTGTAAATGTGATCATGCAGGTCTTGTATCGTGAACCCGGCACCACTGATGCGGGGATAACCTTCAGACCATGGAATCAGATCATCTGCCCGGGCGCGGTCAACCCTGAAGATTTTTGTCGAGCGATTGAGCGGCCGACGTTGCAGCAAGGACAGATGCCGCCGGGAGGACCAAGACCGGGCGACCCTGATTATGTAGCTCCCGCACAAGAATACTGCTTCACCCGTACAGGTGTTTTTGCTACTGGTGGACCTGAGGAAACAAGAACAGTTTGCAGATCCACACCCGAACAGTGTGAGGCTGTGCGAGCAGTAACTCCGGGTGTAAATGAAAGCGAGTGCGGCTTTATACCCGAGGCACCTCTCTCCGAAATGCAAACGCGCGACGAGGTTTGTCCGGCTCCCCCTACAGGAACTGGGGTAACATACAGCGGTACGGTTCCTGTGGGTACTCCTGGATCGACATGTACAAATGTGCCTTGCACTCGAGATGGAGCAACTGGTGCTACGCTTGACCGAAGAGTGTGCTTCCAGGATCCGGCAGCTTGCGCAGCAGCGGGTGGCACTGCGTGTGACACTACTCCACTTCGAGAGGTCGCGAGACCACCTTTGACAAATGGTCAAGTAGCTCATGATGATGCGGCGGCGGCTTTAAGAGATGCTGGCATCCAAGTTATTGCTACGGGCGGAGTGGTGCAAGCTGATTGTTCAGCATATGCGGCAACGGGGGGGTGTACAAGTCTTGATGGATTACGAGAAGAAACATTAAATGGCATCCTAACGATAGCTGATAATTGTGAGGGTTGTACAATACAAATTGTTGGAGCTACGGAAACTGGTGCAGGACATATGCCTGGAAGCGTATCGCACGGAAGTGGTCACAAGCTAGATATTCAGTGTACCGGCACTCTTGATGCGTGTGATTTTGGTCAATATGTACTTGAGAATTACACTCCTGACGGCAGACGCACTGGAAGTGGTGCGTGGCCAAGATATCGTGATCAATGTGGAAACGAATATGTATACGAAGAAGGTCGCAATCATTGGGATATAACTATCACCGATGGCACATCACTTTGTTTTTAATTAAACCATCTGACCTGCCTCTTCGCCAACTGCCAGTCCGCGGCAGTGAGTCGGTCGATAAGTTCTTCGCGTGAGAGATTACCGTCAACATGACTGAGGCAGAGGGTAAAATCAAACCCAAGTCGGCGCGCTGTGTCAGGCGTGAGTGAGTCGCGTGCTGAGGCGATCTCGGCAAGCATTGTGTCAAGGCGGGATTCCACGCGCGCGCGTATGCGCGCGCGGAGCGTTTCTCGCGGTGGTGAGAGGGTAATAATGACCGCAGGATAGCGGGGAGTGCGTTGTGGCAGATCGGGCACAGCACCAAGCGCTTCGACAATTTCAAGCGCTCGTACGAGTCGTACTTTATTGGAGGGATCGATGGTTTGCGCGCGATGTGGGTCGCGCGCTTGAAGCATCGCAAACAGTGCTTCCGCATCGTGTTTTAGAAGCTCATCGCGCAATACGGGGTTTGGCGGAACTTCCGCAAAGACGTTGTTATACAACAGCGCCTTCACATAGAACATCGTACCGCCGGCGACAATGGGAAGTCGTCCACGCTCGGCAATAGCCGCAATTGCCGCATCAGCATCTTGTCTAAAATCGGAAACCGTATACGTGCGCGAAAGTGGTACAAAGCTCATAAGGTGGTGGGGCACACCCTGTATTTCCTCCGTGGTCGCCTTGCAGGTTGTCACATCAAAACCCTTATATACTTGCCGAGAATCTGCTGATATCACTTCGCCACCTGACACACCATCTAGTGCGATGTCTAGACAGTTCATAGATTCGTCTTGGCATAGCACTTTGATCTGCGCATGCGGTATGTCTCTGATTGCATCTTGTGCAAAGCGCTCAACTGGCTCACCGCGATACCGCTTTGCGAGATTGATCGCAAGCGCGGTTTTCCCCGAGGCGGTCGGTCCGACAATGACGAGAAGGGGTGTTGTGTTCATACATCTTCAGAAATGTTAAAGGTCTGACCTTTAACATTTTATAGAGCTACTCATGAAGTGGTATTCGATCGCAGGAGACGAGCGCGTCTCCGGAGAATTCTGCGCGATATACATCGGGCTTGGTCATGCGTTGCCAAAACGAGAAATCAAACGATGAGTCGTATGATGCAAGTAACAAAGTCAAGCAAATGCCATGTCCGGCAAGTACGATATGTTTTCCCGCATGCGCTTGAAGTATCTTTTGAAATACCGGAATAGCGCGCGCTTCACACATACGCCTACTCTCCCCGCCAGGCAATGCGTAATCGGGATTGGCAAACATGTATGCAATGGCGGGTTCGACATCACTCTCATCAAGATGGTATTCAGTTCCGCGAAGAAGCAACTCGCGCAAATCGTCATGCGTCTCAATCGCAATGCTGAGTGC
>PWVU01000135.1 GCA_003561715.1 Candidatus Kaiserbacteria bacterium
GTGGCTCGCTGAATAGCGAGCCACTGTTGGTATAAAAGTCTAATACCTAACCCCTAATTCCCTAACGTCCTAGCCTTAGTACTCCCGCACCGAGAGTTGCGCATCCACCTTCCGTACCAGATCGAGCACAACCGTCACGGTAATGAGAAGCGCCGTACCGCCGATCGCAAGCGCCGCAAATCCCGTCACACCTTGCATGACCAACGGCAAGACCGCGATCGCACCCAAGAAGCATGCGCCGAAGAACGTGATGCGCGTGAGAATGTGCCCGAGGTAGCTTGCGGTTGCTTCACCGGGGCGCACGCCCGGAATGAACGCGCCACTCTTCTTGAGATTGTTCGCCACTGAATCGGGATCGAAAGTGACCGCGGTGTAGAAGAAGGTGAAGAGGAATACCAGTACGAAGTAGAAGATACCATAGAACCACGGATTATTGAGCACATCGAGAATCAGTTGCGCAGCATTCACCAGAGTCTGATTCTCCATTGCAAGAAAGAGATTCAACACCATTTGCGGGAAGAGCAAGATCGAGAGCGCAAAGATGATCGGGATCACACCTGCCTGGTTGATGCGCAGAGGCAAGTAGGTCTGCACGTTGCCCGCAGTCTTCGAGCCGCGCACTTGTCGCGCATACGAAATCGGCACCGGTCGTTCCGCCTCCGCCATTACTACGACGGCTGCAGTCACCACCAAGGTCGCCGCGGTGAAGGCTATGAGAAGTGGCAACTGCGAGATATCAAACGTGAAGATGAGTTGCGCAACCAAGGTTGGCAAGCTCGCTACAATACCCGCAAAGATGAGAAGCGAAACACCATTGCCGATACCAAACTCCGTGACCAACTCACCGATCCACATCAAAAGTATCGAGCCGGCGGCAACAACCAGCACATTAAGGGCAAAGGTCGGCATATCAAGACCGGGAATAATACCTTGACGAGTCAGCAATATAAGAAAACCCGCCGCCTGAATGAATGCCAACGGCACCGTCAGTAAACGTGCGTATTGCGTAAACTTCTTGCGACCCGCCTCACCTTCTTCGGTGTTAAGCGACTTGAGCTTGGGCGACATGATGGTCAGCAACTGCATGATGATCGCCGCGGTAATGTAGGGCGAGAGACCGATCATGACGATTGAAAGGCTCGAAAGCCCGCCGCCGGAAAAGATGTTGAGCAAGCCGAGGAATTCATTATCTCGGAAAAATGCCTCAAGCTGGATCGGATCAACACCCGGGATCGGAATCGTCGCAAAGATACGGAACAGGATAAATGCACCAAGGATGAATAACACCTTATTGCGCAGTGAGCGATCAGTAGCTATGAGCCTGAGTTTATTGAAGAAAGTGTCGATCATACGTATCGGGTACTCATAGGAGAGTATAGCGAGGAAGGTGCGTCTTATTCAAGCACTGCTCCGCCCGCATTCTCCACCGCTGAGCGTGCACCCTGCGAAAGCTCACACCCTTGCACCGTAAGCTTCTTGGTCAGGGTGCCGGTTGCGAGGATCTTTACCGAGGGTGTGCGACCTCTAAATCGCGCAACCGCACCGAGCGCCAGCAATCCACGCGGCGTAACCGTATCTCCTGTCTGATACGCGCGCTCAAGGTACGCCAACGTTACGGTCTGTGCGCGCTCTTTGTCAGGATTGACGGTACGTGCACGATTGATGCCATGCCCGCGAAGCTTGGGAAGCTTCTTGATCATGTCACGCTCTTCGGGACGACCGCCGGTGCCCGCACGTGCGTTTTGACCTTTATGACCACGCCCCGAGGTCTTACCGCGATTACCACCGCGCCCGACGCGCAACTTGCTTTTGTTCGGATGAGTTCGTTGTAATTCGTGTAGTTGCATAAGCGAAGTTATTATCTAGCGGATGGTTTCGAGTGCTTTCATTGCCGCGCGCGCATTATTCAAATGGTTCTTACTGCGCGAATGGATCTTTGCGGATACATTCTTGATGCCTGCCATTTCGCACACGGTGCGCACCGCACCTCCCGCGCGCAGACCAAGTCCGGGAGCGGGCATGATCATAATATCACTCGCGGCATACTTTGCACGCACAGTCGCGGGGATGGATTGGTCTTCAGTAAGCGGTACCTCGATCATAGTCTTGCGTGCATCACGCACCGCTTTCTCGATCGCACTTGCCGTATCTGAACTTTTACCGAGACCGACACCAACTTTGCCTTTACCGTTGCCGATCACCATGGCAACACTGAAGCTGAAGCGGCGACCACCGGCGACCACACGCGTCACGCGACGGATCGAGATGATCTGTTGTTCGAATTCTTGGCGAACCCGCTCACGCGGTTTGCGCGGACGGCGCGGTGCGCGCTCGTTGCGACGTCGCTCACGACGCTCGCCCCGCTCGGGTGCAGCACTGGATTGTCCCTGTGCGGCTGGTGCTTGTGTTTGCTCTTGTACGGCTGTATCGGTCATAGGTATATATCATTAAACCTGCAATCCTGCTTCGCGCGCTCCCTCAGCGACCGCTCGCACCGCACCGGTGTATATGAAGCCACCTCGATCAAAGACCGCTTTTTCGATCTGCGACGCCTTGGCACGTGCCGCCAACTCTGCGCCCACCAAACGCGCTGCTTCGACCATTGGTTTTCCCTTTGCGGCAGGCAGATTGCGCGTCGAGAGTTGCGCCAGCGAGACACCATTCTCGTCATTAATAAGCTGAGCAGTGATATAGCGGTTTGACTTAGCAACCGCCAAGCGAGGACGATCCGCTGTGCCGGAAACCTTTGCGCGAATACGATTGTGTCGTCGGGCGCGGGTGAATTGTTTGTGCTGTGTCTTATTCATATGAAATCACGTTACGCATTACGCGGACTTCTTACCTTGCTTGCGGATGATGTATTCACCGACATAGTGAATACCTTTGCCCTTGTAGGGCTCTGGTTTCTTTTTTGCACGAATATTCGCCGCAAACTGCCCCACCAATTCTTTATCAATACCGGTCACGGTGATGAGATTCTTCTCAACCGTGACCTCAAGTCCCGCGGGAATCGGCATGTTGACGGGATGCGAGAAACCGACGTTCAAGACAAGCTCATTACCCGAAACCGCCGCGCGATACCCAACTCCTTCGATCTCGAGTTTCTTGACATAGGGTGTCGTGACACCGGCAAGCATGTTCTGAATGTGTGACGCATAGGTCCCCCAGAGTGCTTTTGCACCATCTTCGCCTGCAACCGGGTCAACTTTGACCGCACCATCTCCAACCGTCACCGTGACCGCTTTGTGCAGTGGCTTGGTAAGCTCGCCTTTCGGACCCTTCACACGCACCACACCGTCGGCAACGGATACCTCGGTCTTGTCGGGGATAGCGATGTGTAGTTTTCCAATTCGGCTCATAGATTCGTTGTTAGCTGCTCGTTTCTCGTTTCTTGTTGCTTGATGACATGTGAGTTAACACATCTTCGATCCAGCACTTTCTTTTTATTTCCTCATTCTTTCCCGGATTTTAGAAATGAAAAGATAGTGCTGGGTGGCGTTTGTCATCCGCCGTATCAAGACACGCGCTGCGTATCCTGGTACCGCGGGACAAATATCACCAGATCTTGAACAGCATCTCACCGCCCACTTGTTCTTTGCGCGCTTGCGCGTCCGTCATAATACCTTTGGAGGTCGATACGATAAGCGCACCCTTACCGTGTTGGACCGGCTTCAGTTCTGTCGTGTTCGTATACAGACGTCGTCCGGGCTTTGAAACACGCTCCACATGACTGATCTTCGGGCTTCCATCGGGGCGATAGGCAAGCGTAAGGACGAGCACCTTCTCTTTCGGCTCTTTTCCTTTCACCTCAACACCTGCGATAAAGCCTCGCTCGACCAGCTTTTCAGCGATTGCATGCTTGAGCTTCGAATACGGCGCAGAAACACTCTCGTGTCCGACCGCTTGGGCATTTTTTACGCGATTGATAAGATCGCCAATTGGATCGTTTACAACTGTCATACGCGTTACCATGATGCTTTCTTTACCCCGGGAACCTTACCCTCATTGGCAAGCTCTCTAAAACAAATGCGGCATATATCAAAATCACGCAGGTAGCCTCGACTTCGTCCGCACCGCGAACACCGCCGTACAATACGAGTTGAGAATTTCGGTGTTTTCTTTGCGCGTGCAATGACTGATTTTTTTGCCATACGTATTTGAAATGCGTTTTGCTGGTGTGCGGATCGAATGTCTTTCGTATCTGCTCGTTCTATTCAACCAACACCAAACTCCTGTTACACGCTCTCTGGCGTTCAAAGGCGGCGCCTTTTTAGTAACAGGACTCCTCTTTCTTTCGGATACCGTAGTACCCCAGAAGTGAAGCGTGGGCGTATAGTAGCAGAGCGAACTCTGTGTGTCAAACGAAACTGATTCTTATTGTTCCTGCTACGGCACGCCGAGGTGGCGCAGGTACGTTTCTGCTTCTTTTTTTGCTCTCGACCTCTTTATATACCGATAGTCACATCAAATTGATGTCAAATCTAGTATATTGACATTCCATACTAATTAGATACTATTGTCATATAAATATGAAGTACTTCGACTGGAGCGAAGATGAGAACAAACAACTCAAAGTCGAGCGCGGTATTGGCTTTGAAGATGTACTGATCGCAATTGATGAAAACCGCATACTTGATCAGAGAAAACATCCAAACAATAAAAAATATCCCGAACAACAGTTACTGGTGGTTGAAATTAATCAGTACGCATTTTTAGTACCGTACGTGGAGGACGAGGAAAAACTCTTCCTCAAAACCATCATTCCAAGTCGCAAAGAAACCAAAAAGTATTTACAAGTTAAAAACTAATGCCATGCAGTACTACGAACTAGACAAAGAAGAACAAGAGCTGCTCGACTCAGTTGACAATGATGAGTGGAAGAGTGTATTCAACAAGGACGAGAAAAAACGACTAGCTGCTTATGCCGCATCGTCGCTCAACCGCAAACGAAATGTGAATATTCGCTTGTCTGAACGTGATCTTCAAAAGCTGAAAGCGAAAGCCGCCGAAAAAGGAATCCCCTATCAAACACTGCTTGCGTCCGTATTACATCAATACAGTTCATCCAAATAGAGGAGCCACTAAAGCAAAAGGCGATGCGTACGCATCGCCTTTTGCTTGGAAACTCATTGAGAGGTGGCTATTTCCCCTCCTGCAGGGGCACCCCGAGGTGGCGCAGATATGTTTCGGCTTCTTTTTTATTTGTTGCGGTTGTGACGATCGTCACCGCAAGACCGAACACATCACGCAGATCTTCATCGGAAGTTTCGGGAAATACCGTGTGCTCCTTGATGCCGATGGTAAGGTTGCCCATCTCATCGATTGCTTTGGGTGAAAGTCCGCGGAAATCACGGGTGCGTGGAAGCGCGATATGGATCAGCTTTTCCAAGAAGTCGCGCATGCGCGCGCCGCGCAGGGTGACTTGGTAGCCAACGACATCACCTTCGCGCAACTTGAACGACGCGATCGACTTTTTTGCTTTGCGGGGTGCCGATTTCTGGCCGGTAATGCGCGCGAGGCGATCTTGAATCAGCTCGATCTTCGCCTTATCAGCGATCTTGCCGGTGCCGGTTGAGACAATGATCTTTTCAATACGCGGCGTCTGCATCTTATTGGTGTAGCCGAACGTCTCTTTGAGCGTCTCGAAAGCGGTATTCTGCTGTTGAGTTACGAATTGCATATGTCGAAATGAAAATCAGGCTTACTCAAGCTCCGTGCCGCTTTTTACCGCCATACGCATACGCTTGCCGGTGTCGACGTTATGCATACGCTTGATACGTGTCGGCTTGCCGTCTTTCGGATCGGCAACCATCACATTTGACACATGGATCGGTGCGGCTACTTCAATGATCTGACCACCGTCTCCTTGCTTGGTGCGTCGTGTTGCCTTCTGGTGCTTTTTCTTGACGTTCACGCCCTCGATGATGACCATTTCCTCACGTGGGAATGCACGCACGACCGTGCCCTTGACTCCTTTGTCTTTGCCGGCGATCACTATGACGTTGTCTCCTTTTTTTATACGCATGTTAGAAACTATTACGAATTTCCGAGTTAGATTTTGTTGCACCCCCTACATGGATTCACGTTCGTGACCACCTTATACTATATACGCTATTCTGTCCATAATCGTCCCGCGAGGGGTTAGTAAACACTAATTCGCTCTACTCATACCTGTTTACAGCACCTCGGGCGCCAGTGAGGCTATCTTTTGGTATCCCGCCTCGGTTATTTCTCGGGGAATCGGTCCAAAAATACGATTCGCGCGCGGCTCTTTCTTATCTTTATCGACGATCACGACCGCGTTCTCATCGAATCGAATATATGAACCGTCTTTTCGTCGAAACGGCTGACACTGACGCACCACAATTGCGCGAAGAACGTCTTTTTTCTTCACCTGCTTGCGCGGCTCGGCAACTTGCACCGAAAGGACTACCAAGTCACCGATTCGCGCATAGCGTCGCTTGCTTGAACCGAGTACCTTGAACACACGTCCGACTTTTGCGCCGGTGTTGTCTGCAATCTTTACGATGGTCTGAGGTTGGATCATAGTATTATACGAGTTTGAAGTGCTTGCGCTTCGAAACCGGGCGACATTCTTCGATCTCCACTTTTTCGCCCACTTCTTTTTCCACACCCGGCGCATGCACCTGGTAGCGTTTGACCAATTTCTGGAATTTAAGGTATTTGGGGTGCTTGACGTACCTGGTCACCGCAACCACCAGCGTATCTTGCATCTTGTTGGATACAACAACGCCGCTGAGCTTTTTTGGTTTTGTGTGAGTTGCGGGAGACATGATAGGTCAGGAAGTTAGGACGTTAGGTTTTAGGATTAGGAAAGAGAAAAATGAGAAATAGCAGACTATGTAGTGGGTGCCGATGCCTTATGTGTACGTATGCGTCGGGCAGAAAGCTCGGTATTAATACGCGCAATATCTTTGCGCAACGCACGTCCCTCTCGCACGCCGCGAATCTGACTGCCGGCAATATTAAACCGAAACGCACGAAGCGCTTCCGCTTTCTCGGCGCGCAAGTCGCGCAGTTCTTGGTCGGTCTTTTGTTGTAATTCGGACATGTTCATAAGGACTTTTTGAGCTTCCCTGTTGTACCATACCGGCACAGACTTCGCAATCGGCACTAGTCGCGCACTGTCACGCGCGTCTTGATCGGCAATTTCTTCGACGCCTTGACGATCGCGTTGCGCGCCACGTCTTCCGGCACACCATCGATCTCAAAGAGGATGCGTCCGGCAAAGATCTCGACTTCAAACCCTTGCGCGTCACCCTTTCCCTTACCCATACCTACTTCAGCCGCTTTTTGGGTCCACGGACGATCGGGGAAAATGCGAATCCACGTGCGTCCGTTCTTGCCGATCGTGCGCGAAATAACGCGGCGAGCCGACTCGATCTGATTGGACCGAATACGCGCACCGGTAAGCGCTCGCATACCGTACGTACCAAAGGCGACGGTGGTGCCGCGTGTCGCCTGCTTGGTTGCAAGCTTCTCCGGATTAACACGTCCGCGCTGCCACTTTCGATATTTTACTTTCTTGGGAAATAGCATGGTAGTAATTTAGATATTGGTCTGCTCACGCTCGTGCGGCGCCTCGCCCTCAAAGATATCACCTTTATAGATCCACACCTTGATACCGATAAGACCATTGTAAGCAATATATGCTTCCGCTTGGGCGTACTCAACATCGGCGCGCAAGGTTTGAAGTGGAACGCGTCCTTTCTTGATCGACTCCTTACGGCTCATTTCTGCGCCACCGAGGCGACCCGCTACAAGAATGCGTACACCAATGACATCACGATTCGCCATCACTTTCTCGACCGTCTGCTTCAGTACGCGACGAAACGGCATACGCTTTTCCAGGCTGTCGGCAACCATCTCCGCAACGATCGCCGCATTACCCTCCGGATTGCGCACTTCCTCTACATCAATCTTGATCTCTTGCATATCCGCAAGACCTTCGCGATGAAGCAGGCGATTAATGTCTTTCTTGAGCTTGATCGCACCCTCGCCGTTGCGTCCGATGACCACACCGGGGCGCGAGGTCTTGATGATGATGCGCATCACAGTATCTGAGCGCTCAATATCAACATCCGCAACAAACATGCCCTTAAGGCGCTTCTTGAGGTAATCACGTACCTTGGTATCAGCACGCAAAAAATTTCGATACTGTTCTTTGCTTTTGCCAAACCATCGCGACTTCCATGGTCGGATGATACCAAGGCGCTGACTGTAGGGATGTGCGACGTGGGTCATAGTAAAAGAGTAAAAATGAAAGAGAAAAGACAAAAATTAGGCAGTTGTAGGTTCAGAATCATTTTTCTTCGAAGAGGCTTTCACCGACGAGGGCTTTTCAGTCTTTGCCGAGTCATCTGCCGCTACCTTTTGTGCCTTGGCAACCTTTGGGGCAAGCTCCACAAACACGTGACTTGATTCCTTGTTTATAAGCGATGCACGTCCACGCGCACGTGGCATGTAGCGCACAAAGGTAATACCTTTGTTTACCGTAATACTGTGTATGACCAATTCGCTCTCGGGCGCTGTTTCCCCTTTTTGGCGCGCATTGGCAAGCGCCGACTGAATCAGTTTTTTAACCGGATCAGCCGCTTTCTTACTCACAAAATCAAGCTCGGTCAATGCAACATCGACCGTTTTGCCCTTGACCATATCGGTCACCGAACGGACTTTTCGTGGAGCCTGGCGGAAGTTTTTCAGTGTTGCATGCATGTCTTTGGTGCAGTTAACTTTTGAACGTGTGAAAACTGTTACGAGCTTTAGATCCAGCACCACTTTTGCATTTGAAACTTGTTGCTCGTGTCATCCCAGGGGATGCTTTGAACCGTTTGTATGACTCAGGTTCAAGAGCAAAAGTGGTGCTGGATAAGTTCAAACTAATTCACGTCATTCATACGGTTTCACTTATTATTTAGAAGCCGCCGCTTTTGCAGCCTTTGCCGCATCGATCTCTGCTTGCTTCTTCTTCATATCGAGCTCTTTCTGCATTTTACCGCCGTGACGAGTGAACTTCTTGGTCGGTGAGAATTCGCCCAATCGATGTCCGACCATTTCCTCAGTCGCCAAGACCGGAGTGTGGGTCTTACCATTGTGCACCCCAAAGGTGAATCCCACCATTTCAGGCGAAATGACACATGCGCGCGACCACGTCTTAATGACCTCCGATCCTTGCGGTTTTTTGCCCTCGATCTTTTTCAAGACGCGCGGGTCGACATATGGACCTTTTTTTAAGCTCCGTGACATGTTCGGTAAGAAAAAAGCCCGATTTCGAGCAGTGGTGCCAGTGTACGCGATGTTGCGGGAGATGTCAAACGCTCATTGCTTGCTCGCATGCTTCACCGAGTCATAGAGCTGCTGGAAGTATTGTAACGACTTGGGGATGTTTCCGAACACATACTCGGCCACTTCTTCGTTATATGTGTGTGACGTGTAGTTTCTCAATTTGGTCAATTCCATCCAGAAATCATCGTGCTCGATTAGCTCGTGCTTGAACGCGGCACGGAAACACGCACGTGGCGAGAGGCATTTTGTATTGTAGCGATCTTCAAGTACCGCTTTAGCGGCTTTCCACAACAATTCAAATGCAATCTCAAAACGCTGGATCGCAGCATCTCGGACAATTGCGCTCTTCTCCATAGCAACAACTTCTTCGAGCAGTGCCAACGCCTTTTCGGTGTCTTCAAGTAGCGAGGTTATCTTTGTCATAGATTCTGTGTAGTTAGATACTCTTTTGTATCACCAACAACCCTCTTAAACTTCTCCGGCAGGTGAAAAAAATCAACAATGTCGATCGAATACAGTGTATCGAGCTCCTCAATATCTTCCTCAATTGCACTCATGATACCCCCGCCAACAGGCCTGGGTCCTTCTATGCCCACATCAATATCTGAGCAATCACTATGTGTTCCAGCTACCCGCGAGCCGAAGATGAACACGTGATATCGCTCATCCGGAAGATGTTTTCTGACCGCACGCATAATCTCTTGCTGTATCTCTGTTGCCGATTCATATTCCAAATGCATACCTGAATCGTACTATACAAATTTCGCGCACGCCAGAAGAACATTTCTCGCGTTCAATATCTCAGCATTACCAACCTGCGAATCGCTTAACTGCCTTTCTTCATTGCGATGTATAACTGACTTCGAGCCGAAGAGAAATTGTAATCATTAGAGACGCGAGGATTATTCATAAAATGCCTAAGAACATTGTCCCACGCACGAGCGGCCTCTGGTGGAAGCATACTTCCATATTCGGCTAAATCCTTAATTTTATTAACTACCATTCTGTGTGATACCTGGATATCTCCAGGAATAGGTTCTCTAGCTAGTTCTTTTTGAAAGTAAGCATTCATTGCCGCTTCACCCTTTTGTACATCTTCTTGCAACTGCCGTGCTATAAAAGGCAACTCTTGCGCTACAACACTGCCCTCGGGAGCACCGCTATTCAATATCTCACCTTGAGCGCTCAATGTTTCCGAGAGTATTCCTGAAAGTGACGTGCCAGAATTCGTCACCAACTCTTCTCCCTCTATTTGATTCGGAGCCACGGCTCTGTTCGCCTCAACCTGATGTAAACTTCAAAACTGCACTACTGATCGGCGCTAGATCCGGTACATTTGTGTTTAATATACGATTTATCGCCTCAGTATCTCCTGCTTGCGCACGACGGAGCACGTTCAGAATGTCAGAAACAGGACGCTGAGTTCCTGAAGCAGTCGGCAACGTCCTGTCAGGCTGCTCCTCCACATACTGATCGAGCACGCTAATCGTAGCCCCCAGCAAATCTGCTATGTTTGTGTAGGTCATCGCAACATCATGGAGCGCCTCACCAAGTTCTTCTCTGGTCATTTCAATTGACTCAGTAACTTCACCAGGTATCGTTTCCAGATCTGGCTTGCTTCCCCCATCCATCGCTTGCTCAGCCTCAGCCGACACGACACTTCCCTGATTTGCACGTAGCTGATCGATTATTTTTGCATAATACGGTTTTTCTAGGAACCACGGGGGTAATCGATCAAGTCCTTCTTCAGATATCACTCCGTCTTGAAAAGCTTTCTTCAGTTCCCTCGAAAGCGCATCTGTGTTGATTACTCCTGAAAATCCAGTATCAATCGATACAATCTCTGCTGAATCGATTTGCGCAAGCAACTCTGTCAAGGTTAAACTGCCTATTGCATCGGGGTCTAGAACCTTAGATTTTTCAGAACTCTCCTCCCCGGGATCTAATGGCCCTGCGGCTTCTGTAGGTCTAGGTGGAGAATCTGGAACTACGCCCGAACTTGCAGCATGCGCTTTTTCGGCTGCAGCGATTTCAACTGGATTAATGTCAAGTTCTTCTCCGATTTTTTTAAACCCAAACGGATCATCAGCACCGAATTCAGCCACTTCTCCTTCTGGAGGCAATTCGGAAATTTTATCGCCTTCAAGATTGTTTTTTTCGCTCATTGCATGCCATGATAGCAGTGAATTTGTGGCAAGTAAATCAATTATTCACACACCTTCCATGGCAACACATTTTTAAGTCTTTGACTATAACAAACGACGCACAGGGTGCACCGTTTGTGTCTCCAGGCATAGGGATCGAATTTTTGAGCAACCAATCTACCGCCGCTTGCCAACTTTTCGTCGAGAGACAATAAGTTTGTTTGAATATTTCTTGGGTGTTCGAGTCTTTTGACCTTTGCCTGCTGGCTTGCCCCACTTGGTCTTTTGGCGGCGCATACCGCGCGGCGACTTACCTTCACCACCGCCATGCGGATGGTCGACCGGATTCATCACACTTCCGCGCGTGACCGGTCGCTTACTCATCCAACGTGCGCGTCCCGCCTTACCAATCGTAACCAACCGATGCTCTTCATTACCCACCTCGCCTACGCTCGCCCATGCGCTCGAGTGGATCTTGCGAATCTCAGTTGACGGAAGCTTGATCTGGGTGTACCCCGCATCTTGTGCCACCACCTCGGCATGATCGCCCGCCGAGCGAACCAGCTTCGCTCCCGCCTCGGGACGTGTTTCGATATTGTATATAAAGGTACCAACCGGCATCTTCGCAAGCGGAAGACGGTTGTTGGGCTTTATCGGCGCATCTGCTGACACCACGAACGTGTCTCCTTCTTTTGTCCCTTTCGAGGTCAGCACATAGCGACGCTCACCATCACGATAACATACGAGCGAAATGAAGCTTGAGCGATATGGATCGTATTCGATGGTCTCGATCTTTGCGGGAATATCTTTCTTGTCGTATTTGAAATCAACCAATCGATATGCGCGCTTTACACCACCACCTTTATGACGCGTGGTGATGCGACCGTGATGATTGCGCCCGTGCGCTTGCTTGTAACCTTCGGTCAGGGGCTTATGCGGCTTTGCACCACGGGTCAACACCTCGCGGTAATTGATACCGGTCATGTGGCGGCGTGATGGAGTTGTGGGGCGATATTTTTTCATCTTAGAAAATATTACAAGCTTGCGAGTTATTGTTTCTTAGACCCAGCACCACTTTTGCATACGAACCTTTATACTGAAGTTTTTGGCGTCTCTTGTTTCTACCTTATTTTTGCCAAAAGCTCAAGAGCAAAAGTAGTGCTGGGTAAACTCAATCTAATTCACTTTGTTCATAAGATTTCGTTTACTTCATCACATCCATGGTCTCACCTTTTTTCAAATGGACGTACGCTTTTTTGAAGCCGCTTTTTTGTCCTTTGCGACGGCGCATGCGTGCTTCATAGGTCTGCGGGCGCATGCGGACTATGGTGACACTTTTGGGAACAACCTTGAACAATTCATACACCGCCGCCTTCACGTCGCGCTTGGTCACTTCTTGCGGTACCTCAAACACATAGGTGTTCTGATCGTTTTGCAGTGTCGCTTTCTCGGTCACACGCGGACGAAGCAGTACTTGCGCCGCAACTTTGCCACCGCTGATCGTGTGCTTGGGCGCGGAACCGGCACCGGTCTTAGCGGGCGCTTGGGTGCTTGACGTTGTTTCGTCCGTATTCTGTTTTTTGCCGAAGAGTGCCATATGGTAGTTTCTAGTTGCTGGTTGCTCGTTTCTTGTTTCTGGTGTTGTTTGCTTGTGTTATTTCGCAGTCTTTATCAGGGATTTGCTCTCACCACGCTCGGTCAATACCTTGAGAGACTCTTCCGGACGGGCAATGATCACATACTTGTATTGCAGAAGTTGGACCGGATTCAAATTACGAACCTCTTCCAAGAGAACATTGCCGATATTCTGAAAGCTCTTGGTGCTCGCCTCGCTACGCGAAGGAAGCGCGACCACTGCGGCATTGACGCGCTTCGTCGCAAGCGGTGCAAAACCATCGGCTTTTGAGATGCCCTTCAATGCATCAATTGCATCTTTGGTACGCGGCTCAGCGAACGAAAGCTCGTCAACAAAGATAACTTCGCCATCGCTCAGCTTCTTTGAGAGCACCGCGTAGAGCGCCTTGGTGCGCATTTTCTTATTGATCTTCTGGGTGTAATTGCGCTCGTTGGTCGGGCCATGGGTAATGCCACCACCGCGCCAGATCGGGGAGCGGGATGAACCGTGTCGTGCACGTCCGGTGCCTTTTTGACGCCACGGCTTTTTACCGCCACCGGCAACTTCACTGCGTCCTTTGGTATGCGCGATCGGCGTGCGTGCATTTGCTTGCATTGCGGTCACCACTTGATGCACCAAGTCGCTATTCCACGCCACATTGAATACGCCCTCGGGGAGTGTGATCGTACCCTGCTTGGTGCCTTGTGTGTTGTAGATGGGAGCTTCCATAATTAAGTAATGTAATACAGTTACTTCCTATTTGACGACCGTTATCTCAAGCAGGGTGCCACGCCTGCCGGGAACTGCGCCACCAATGTAGAGCAAATTCTTCTCGGTGTCTATCTTGAGCACTTTCAGGTTTTTGACCGTAACGGTATTTCCTCCCATGCGACCGGCCATTTTCATGCCCTTGGGAACGCGTGTACGCAAACCGCCACCGATCGAACCGGGACTCCGCTCAGTGTGCTTCTGGCCATGCGAGCGGGGTCCGCCATGAAAACCGTGACGCTTGACAACGCCTTGGAACCCTTTTCCTTTGGTGGTACCTGATACGACCACAACATCACCTTCTTCAAGCAAGTCGTTTACCGAGAATGAGTGCCCGAGCGCAATCGAAGGATCGATATCATCTTTTTTCAACTCTCGTGTATAACGAAACATCTTCTCATCCGCGTGCCCACCGGCTTTGAGCGCTTTTTTGTAGTGTCCCTGTTGGGGTTTGGGCGTGTTCTTAGCTTTCTTTTCACCAAAGCCGACCTGAAGCGCACTGTAACCGTCGGTGTCTTCTGTCTTGATCTGAGTCACGGTCATTGGACCGGTTGCGATCACGGTCGCCGGATGCACCCGACCATCGGTATCGAAGATCTGGGTCATGTATTCCTTTGTGCCAAGAATGAGGCGCTTTGACATAACTGATTGTGTGCATCAAAAAATCCGCACTGAACAAGCGCCGTGCGGCATCCTGTCCAGAGGTCTCCGCGTCTGACTGAAGTGGTCGATTGCGGATACATGGCGCTCGCTGTGTATTCACATTGAGCTATATGCTTCGCTACTATACAGGAGTTTCAAAAATGTGCAACTGTTAGTGCAGTATACAAAGAGAGTGCCCGGCGGAAGACCGCCGGGCGAGATGGGTGGGTCGCGATATTCTGCGACCCGATTGTCCTGCGATTATGTCTCGCAGTTCTTGGGCTGAGAAGGGTCATCCTCCACATGACCCCCAAAAACTCTACCCTCCGCCTCTCGCTGCTTGGCGTGAGCGAGTCTGCGCCTAGCCTCAGCCTGGCGAAGCAAGCCACGCGCATCAAGCTTGTCCGCCATGCGGTAGAGCTCAACGGGCGACAAGGAGCGGTAGTTTTGCGCGTTCTTCATGATTCTTCCTCAATTAGGTCGGTGGATGCTAGAGCATCTCACCTTCCCAAGTCGGGAGAATCAAAAAGATGAGATGCCGGATCTTCATGAACTTACACTGTTTGCATTGCAACCTCCTATGACCAGCAATATTGACCTTTCAATCCGAACACTCTAACATTCAGGGAATATGGCAAAACACATTGATCTGGCAGAACGTCGAGCGATCGAGAGAGCAATTACAAACAATAAGGGAGTGAATGAGATAGCACGCCTGCGCAGGCGCGCCAAAAGCACAATCAGTGATGAGATACGGCTTGGTAGTAAGGACGGAA
>PWVU01000014.1 GCA_003561715.1 Candidatus Kaiserbacteria bacterium
AGGCGTTTGCCGACAAAGAAAAACTCAGTGCTTGGATGCCGGTTGCGCGCTATTCGGGAGGCGCCGAGCATACCACTATGCACGTCTTGTACTCACGCTTCTGGCAGAAAGCGCTTTTTGATCTAGGACTTGTTGCAGACGATGAGCCGTATCGACAGCGCATGAACCGCGGCCAAATACTCGGCCCCGACGGAAAGAAAATGAGTAAATCGAAAGGGAATGTGGTCGACCCCGATGAGCATGTGGCACGAGTCGGCGCTGACACCGTGCGTATGTATCTTGCCTTTATGGGGCCGTACAATGTTCCCGGCAACTATCCGTTTGACTTAGGTGGCGTTGCGGGCATGCGCCGATTCCTTGAGCGCATCATTCGCCTCAAGAACTCAGTTTCATCTGAAAGTCAAAACGTAGAGGAATTGGATACCTATAATTCAGAAACAACAGACAGCGTCCAGCGGCTTTTGCATCAGACGATCAAGAAGGTTGGCGACGATATCGAGGCGTACAAATTCAACACAGCGATCAGCCAGCTTATGATTCTGGTCAATGCACTTGAAAAAGAGAAGATAGTGAGTATCGACATCTACAAGACCCTTCTGCGTCTCCTTGCACCATTTGCGCCACACCTGGCTGAGGAGCTGTGGGAGCAAGCAGGAGAACAACAGTCTGTCCACATAGCACCGTGGCCTCCGTATGATGAATCGGTACTGCAAGCAGACTCGGTCACCATTGCTGTTCAGATCAACGGCAAAGTCCGGGGGACATTTGAGGCGCCCTTAGATGAAGAACGAGAGACTCTGATAACGTCTGCGCGGGCATTACCTTCGGTTACAAAATGGATTGCTGAAGAGCCGAAAAAAGTGATTCATGTACCAAACAAAGTCATTAATTTTATTGTGTAGCCGTGTTGGAGAAATTACTTGACTTTTTTTATATATGTTATAGAGTTGCATGATCGAAAGAAGAGGTGCTCGGTGTCGGGGGACACTGTGGCACAGTAACTATCAAATAAATGAGTACACGGGGGTTATGATCACGCTTACATTCAAACCTAAAGCAATCACAAAGCAACTCATCGCACCGCTTCCTGAAAGGGTTCAGGAAGTGTTAACCATGCGCTACGGGCTAGGCAAGGTCACTACACCCGCAACGCTTGAAGCGATCGGCAAGCAGTACGGCATTACGCGAGAGCGCGTACGCCAGATCGAGAATTACGGGATTGCAACGATTCGCAAGTCAGACGTCTTTGCCGCGCAAGACGCAGTATTCACCGAGCTTGCTGAGCATATCGACTCACATGGCGCGATCGTACCGGAAGAAGAATTTCTCGCAAAAGTCGCCAAAGATACCGCAACCCGCAACCACGTCCATTTCCTTTTGGTCGTGGGTCATTTGTTTGAAAAGCACAAAGAAGACGATGAATTCAAACACCGTTGGCATGTGAACAAGGAGGTCGCTGATGCGGTGCACTCGGCGCTGCGTACCATGTATGCCAATATTTCCGATGATGATCTTATCCCCGAATCCGAAATGATCTCGGCATTTCTCAAAGAAGTAGAGCATCTCAACGAATGCTACAAAAATGAAGAGGTTGTAAAACGATGGCTCGCACTCTCCAAAAAGATCGGCAAAAATCCCCTTGGCGAGTGGGGAAGGGCACACTCACCAAATGTCCGCGCCAAAGGTATGCGCGATTATGCGTATTTAGTAATTAAGCGTCATGGCTCACCCATGCATTTTCGAGAAGTCGCGCAAGCCATCACCGAACTCTTCAAGCGCAAAGCGCACGAAGCGACCTGTCACAACGAGTTGATCAAAGATGCGCGATTTGTACTTGTAGGACGCGGACTCTACGCACTCAAGGAGTGGGGATATAGTAACGGTGTTGTCAAAGATGTGATCGTCGATATCATCAAACAGAATGGTCCCATGACGCGTGAAGATATTATCGATGCGGTACGGAAAGAGCGGTATGTCAAAGACAACACCATACTTGTTAATTTGCAAGATAACGACATTTTCATTAAAAATCGAGATGGGCTTTACTCGGTACGAGAAGATATGTAGCTCATGTAGTTTCTGCCTGAATACGATGTGTAGATAACCAGCGCCTTCTAGTGGCGCTTGTTTGGTATACTTGCCACGACACTGTGCGCTATGTTTCAGCAATTCCTCATTACCGCATTTCCCGAACCCTTGCGCGAAGGGATACTGCTTGCGTTCAAATTCGCACCCATATGGCTACCGATCTTCTTAGGTATCGCATTTGTGAAATTATGGATGACCTACGTGCGAGCAAATTTCATAAACAGTCAAGAGTATGTACTGTTGGAATTGCGCTTACCACAACGTGTTGAAAAATCGCCTCTTGCCATGGAAGCGGTGTTGGCCGCCATGCACCACAAGACCGGGGAAAGCTCGTTTATCAACCGTTGGGTCATTGGTAAAGTGCGACCGTATTTCTCTCTTGAAATGGTCTCCTTGGGCGGCAAGGTGCATTACTTTATTTGGATGCGTGAAAATTTTCGACGTCTTATCGAAAGCAATTTGTACGCTGAATTCCCCGGCATTGAGATCAGTGAAGCCCCGGACTATACTCGTATGACACGTTTTGATCTCGATGAAATAAACGTACATGGATGCGACTTTGAATTGGTTGAACCGGACCCGCTACCAATCAAGACCTACGTAGATTATGGACTTGATAAAGATCCGAAAGAAGTTAATAAAGTTGATCCTATGGCGCATATCCTCGAGTTTTTGGCATCTGCAAAATCGCATGAGCAAATCTGGATACAGATTCTGATACGCATGAATCGTGCCGAAAAAAAGAAACCGGGAGAATATTTTGCGTTTATGGACTGGAAGCAGGAGGCTCGCATGCTGATAGCTTCAATACGTGCCAATCCCGAGGAGACGGAGGAACGTACTGATGGTACCACGATAAAGAAACTCAGCGATGGTCAAAAAGAAAAGATCAAGGCGATAGAACGTTCGATCTCCAAGTTAGCATTCGATACGATCATTCGCGGTATCTATATTTCGGAAGCGGACAAATTTGACGGTGGTATGATACCGGGACTGCTGAGTACCTTTAAACAATTCAACTCAGAGACCCTCAACGGCTTCAAGCCGACCCGATACAACATGACCCTGGATTACCCTTGGCAAGATTTTCAAGGTATTAGAGAAAATCGCTTCAGGTACAAAGTGTTCGATGCGTACCGAAGAAGAGCGGGGTTTTATTCGCCTTACAAAACGCGCCCAAATGTGCTCAATACGGAAGAGCTCGCCAGCATATTCCATCTACCGGGCGAGGGCGTAACAACACCCACGCTTCAGCGCGTACCATCCCAACGCAGAGATGCACCCGCAAACTTACCCACCTGATATGGCACTTGTGTTAGAATAATGGCACGTAGTCAGCATATACTGACGTATGCGCATCGATCCCAACAAACCGCACATACCCGACGAGTCACCGAATCAGGACTCTTGGCTGATACGCGTCCATAAACGATGCGCGCCATCGCGTGCACTCATGATCATCCTACTTATTGTCGCTCTCACTATGAGTGGACTCGCGTTTGCCTACGAGGCGGTACAAGCATCCTATCGCGCTCCAGATCCATTACCGGAAAGTATTCTTATCACCATCCCCGACGGATCGACTCTTTCCGATGCGGCATTTATTCTAGAGGATAACAACATCATAGCGTCCGCTCAGCTTATGGAATGGATCGTATTGTTTCAGCGAGGCGAGCAACGCATCAAAGCGGGGGACTACTACTTTGAAGAATCTATTTCAGCAGGTGAAGCCGCACGCCGATTATTGGAGGGGGAATTTGGACTCAAACCGATTCGGGTGACCATTCCCGAAGGTGCAACCACGTACCAAATGGCGGATATATTTACCAAACACCTTGAGCGTTTTGACACGATCACATTTCTGGAGCGCACCAAGCATATGGAAGGATATCTCTTCCCGGATACCTATTTCTTCATGCCTAACGTAACGATCGAGCAGGTTGTCGACACCATGGAACAAACACTGTATGAACGACTTGAAACACTTGAGCCATTACTTGCATCTTCAACACTCACGTTGCATGAGGTGCTTACCAAGGCATCTCTGCTGGAACGAGAAGCTCGTTGGCTTGAAGAAAAGCG
>PWVU01000143.1 GCA_003561715.1 Candidatus Kaiserbacteria bacterium
ATCTCATTCACTCCCTTATTGTTTGTAATTGCTCTCTCGATCGCTCGACGTTCCGCCAGATCAATGTGTTTTGCCATATTCCCTGAATGTTAGAGTGTTCGGATTGAAAGGTCAATATTGCGGCTAGGGTATGTCATCTATCATCATCCGGTATTACAACCGACTAGAATGATTCCGGAAAATGTGCGCGGAGTTGGTACTGTCAGGAATATGGTCTCATTTGATTTTCCAAATGAACCAAGTATATATAGTCTTCGCTTCTATGAGGTTATAGCTGACTCGCCGGAGTCTCATGAAGCGCCGAGTCAGATCCCGGGCTTATATGCACCAGTAATTGGAGACCGTGTATACGGTAAGCGATCATGGTTGGCGAACAAAGGTTCCGAGTATGAGAGCGAGGTGCATTACAACCTCTTTGCCGTTCGCGAATACCACTTATTGTTTTTACGTTATGGTCTCATTTGGGGCAAGGTCAGTATCAGTACGTCCGGTGCCTCACCGGGTGTTGGAGGTCAAAACGGCATAGTGTCACCGCTGATATACTACCCCCATGCTGTGAAAATGCTTCAAGAAACATATTCATTAGACGATTATGTCTTTAAACAAAAATAGTATGATACCTTCCACCTATCGCTTATTACTAGGTGTTGCGATTGTTTCGGCACTCGGTTTGTCGTCTTACCACTCAACTGAGGCGTCGGGACCGAAGTTGCTACGTTGGGGTGTAGAACCCGCAGTTATAAGTCCTAATGAGGAAGCAATCATCTATTGGGAAGCTGAGAATGCTGATTACTGCAGAGTAAGCCGTGCGGGTACAAGTGAGCATGGTGGTTCGACGATTTCCGCAAAATTGGGCATGAGGGGTACGCTGGCTGTGTATCCCGCGCAGACGAGAATCTATACAGTATGGTGCGCGGGCGCTCCGGGCTCACTAGGAAAAGAAGGGCGAGCGGATAGTGCCCGCTTGGTCGTAGAGGTTGATGATAAAAAGGGTGACGGAGCTCGGTTAGATATACAAGTTCGTGCTTTTGAATTTCGCGTAGTACCACTTGGAGATAGGTACTTCGGGATCGTGCGATTAGAAGTCGACACTCGTGGGACGACGGAGTCTGTGACTACAGATTTTCGTGTAAACATCCTCGACATTTCGAGAAAGGGGCAGCCGGGTGGGAATATCTTGTATCAGGAGACCTTCACTGAGACAATCAACAAAACCGGCAGGTCAAGTCTCATTACGCACATGGTGCCCATAACACAGATCGCGGTTAATAATCCCGGAAGTGCGTACGAGAATTGGTACATTTGGATACAGACCAATGCAAACAGCAACATTGATGAAATAACAGAAGATAATAACGACGTAATCAGATATTTATTCCGGAACAAAAGTTAAGTTGTTTTCAGATATATATCGGACGACACTATGACTATCTTCCTCATCCGACACGGCGAGACGACCGGCGATATTGAAGACCGCTATGGCGGGGCGTATGATGACCGCCTAACCGAGCAGGGTAGAGCGCAACTTGCCGAAACTGCGACACGTCTCCTGGGCAAGACCATCGATCGGATGTATGTAAGCACGCTTACCCGTGCGCGTGAGTCGGCGGATATCATTCTTGAAACAATTCCAACACCTGTTGAGTATCTGGACGGATTGCGCGAGCGCGATTACGGTGTCTTGGGCGGACTTACCAAAGCCGAGGTGCTTGCGAACTATCCGGAAGCGGTCGAACTGCATAAAGATCCCGCAAATACCGACCCCGAAGGTGAGAGTCAGGCGGATTTTATCAAGCGCGTAGTCGATACCTTTGAAACGATCCGGCACAGCGGACACGAGTCGGTTGCGATCGTGGCACACGGCGGTCCGATCAAGGTCATCCTCACGCATTTGGGTGAACCACTCCCCGAGCGAATTGGAGATGGTGAGATCATTGAGGTTGAGGTATAGCGAACACTGGGCATGGGCAGTATAGTGTGCTTGTGAATGATTTGAAAAAGAGGGTCGCGCACAACGTGCAGTGGATCCGACCAGATCTAAAAGTCGGTGACGAGCCGGGTGAAATTGAGCGAGTGGCGCGGACATTCGCTCCTGAAGACGTACCGGTATTCATCGAGCGGTTTTACGTACGTGCCGAAAATGCGCGTGAGCAAGAGCTTACCGAAGAAGTGTGGGCGCGCTTGGACAATACCGACTCTTACGATATCGCCCCGAATGATTTTGCGCAGATAGAAGAGCATATTTCACACTGCAACTATGGTGGCAATCGAACAACGCGCGACTGGCAGTATCTCAAAGGTAAGATGGAGCGGGGCGAGGAGCTTGATATGCCGGTCATTGCGCATATCGGCGATGTGTATCATTTGGTCAGTGGCAATACGCGTCTTATGGTTGCGCGAGCGCTTGGCATTCGTCCGAGAGTGTTGCTTGTGGAGATGGGGTGATCCATACGATAATTCATCAATCGACGCTTTGCTCAGTATCATTGTCGATGCCTGAATACAGCGGTCGAGCCCAAGCGACTGTATTGATCGTATGTAATATACTTTTTACAATCACCGTATCGCACTATCTCTATGACATGGATCCTCTTAGCCCTCTTTGCGCAAGTGATGAATGCCACAAAGAACGTGCTGACGCGTCGGCTGGGGAACGATATCGATACGTACACGGTTGCATTCGTGAGTACGGTACTCATGCTGCCTTTTTTGTGGCTCAGCGTGTTTCTGTCCGGTGATCTTACGATCGAGCCGGGGTTCTGGAAGATCATGGTACTCATCGTCCCGCTTGAGATCGTGGTCATGCTCCTCTTTTTTCATGCGCTCACCAAGAGCGAGCTGTCGGTCTCGTATCCGTTTGTCGGCTTCTCTCCTTTGTTCGTTGCGTTTGGCTCTTTTCTTATTCTTGGCGAGGTCAATTCGTGGCTCTTGTATGTTGGTATGCTTCTCCTTGTACTCGGAGCATTCGCGCACCAGTTGAAAGACGAAAGCGCACTCAATGTAAAAGGCGCACTGTACATACTCGCAGTATGCGCGCTGTGGGGATACATGATCCCGATGGGAAATCTGGCGATGGGCTATGCGACCCCACAGCTGTTTCCCGCACTCTTTTTCTCGCTCGCTACGGTACTTTTCTTTCCGGTGTGGCTGTATACGCGCACCAGTTCGTATACAGCGGTGCGGAGTCATGCCGGACTCTTTCTGCTCATTGGTTTGGTCTACGCGCTTTTCATGGGAGCCAACTGGCTTGCGTTCTCGCTCGGTCCGGTGACTGCGGTAGCCGCGCTCGGTATGCTCTCTATCCTCTTTACGAGCATGCTGAGTGGCGTGTATCTCAAAGAACGACTTACCATTCGTCGCTTGGCAGCCGCGATACTTATGTGTGCCGGGGCGATACTGATCGTTGTGTCTTAGATACCCTTACGTCATCATGACGGTTGTGTGTGCGAGTGGCCGGTATCTGTCCTCACTGCATCACTCGCATTTGTTTGTGTTGAGGGGATGATTTGGTAGGATGAGTCTATGCCCGACCTGGTATACATCGATGACGACGGACTCCTCGGTACCAACTTCTATTGGCACAAGCATGATGCAAAGGGGATCACAAAGGAGGAAATTCTCTCCGTGGGGCTAACGAGTGATCGGGTGCAGGTGGCGCGCGAGATTATTGACGCGTTGGTTGCCGTTGATGCGCGGCTTCAGCGCGAGCGGGGGTGGCGCTTGTATATCAAAGAGGGCTATCGCTCAAAGGCATTGTATGAGTTGATCTATGAAAAACGCCTTGCGAAGTTCGGCGAGGAGACCAAGAAGCTGTTCAATATGGAAACGATGCCGCATGCGACAGGGCGTTCGGTCGATGTTGCGCTGTGGGACCCGGCGATCGACCGCGAAGTATATATGCGCAATGCCGAAGATGGCACCGACGCACTTTTTGTCGATTTCTACAAAGAGCGCACCGATGAAGCAAGCAGGCGGTACCAAGAGCTGCAAACGTATCTCATCTCACTCATGCAAGAGCGCGGCTGTCAAACCAAAATTAACATGTCACACCCTTGTGCAAAGTAGTTCGGTCACTCTTGCGCGGATAATACATGCGTGGTCTTCTTTTTTTGTTGCGTACAAACCCCATACCGTCGCCAAGG
>PWVU01000121.1 GCA_003561715.1 Candidatus Kaiserbacteria bacterium
ACGGGGATACCACCATCTCTAGCTGTCTGCTCCACATGCTAAGATGTCTTACCCTGATCTCATGGACACCGCTACGCTTCGCCGTGAAACTGAAATCGTGTCTAAGCCCGTCCCTTCTGAAGTCATCGCACCAGCTGTAGACCTGATTGCCTTCCGAGTCGTAAATCCGCAGGCAGCATGTGTAGCTGTAATCGATCATCGATGGATAGTAACCTGTCAACTCCAGATTCCCTGCCACAGTCTCCCCCTCAATCAATGCCCTTCTGTAGGTCACAGATGATCCCGACATGATGTCTGGGGGCATCCTGTACCGTAATGTCTGGCTTTCGGGATGCCCGGGGAAGGTAGACGGCGCTCGTAGCGGCGGCGGTTCGCTGTCTGACCAGATAGATAGGCCCAGCAACAAGTTCTCCCTTCCATCCTTGTCTCGGCACCACCCCTCATGCTGCCCGATGCCATAATCCTCCCCACTGGTCCAAGCCCGCTCGTATCCTCCGATGCGGAGGTCTTCCACGGGTATCAGCTTCACCAGTTCCTGGAATACCCTCATCTCAGGCATACCGACCAGCGACCCCAGCATCGCCAGCACGTCGGCATCGCTCACCAGTTTCTGTCTTGAACCAATTGAGTATGCGAGGACTGAGACCCTCAGATAGTCCCCGACCGAGTCCGCGCGGTAGACCCTCTCGTCCAGCTGCATCCTGCCATAGTCGGGCAGCCTGTAGCCTTCCAGACCTCCAGGTGCCTGCTGTGGAATGTACCACGCCCTGGGCTCATTCTTGCCATCGCTTACGACTGCAATCAGCTGTATGTGCCCATACAACGGATCCTCTCCATGGCGAACTCGTCCCATGGCATCTTTGATGGCGATGTAGTCGATGCGCACATTGATAGGCACTGGCTCTGGCTCTCCTCTGACACTGAAGCTGCCTGATAGGCCGTTCACGTCTACCGAATACTCCCCGGGACCCAGGTGAACCGCCGCCATGGTGTCCACTGTCTGACTGCTGCGACCTGCTACTTGAACATCCCTGATCGCTACCGTTCTGCCGTCTATCTTGAAGACTACTTGATAGCTACCGGCAACGTCTCCCTCATTCCTTACAAGCACGCTAATGGTTATCTCTTCGCCCGTGGTCATTTCCCTTGGATGTATCCCCAGTTCACTGACGCTGAACGAAGCGGGCGTTCTTTGGACTCCTGATCCGCTATATGTCTGCGGTCGTGACGAACCCGCCGTGAGAAGCATCGTTATGACAATAGCTACGGTACAGACCACGATGATCCCGGCCAGCTTTCCCTTGCTCATTTCATCCTCCTATCAACTCTGAGAAACTGATCTCTTGCTGATCACCCAACAACCGCCCAGACTTCAATCGGGGGAGTTATGCCAGCAACCTTCACGACTTCGCCGACGTCCAACTCAAACTGCTGCTCGCCCTCCAGCGACCTCACGGAGACTATGACCGCAATCTCACCCGTATTCGTGATCTCGAGCCCATTCTCCACCTCCACAACCGACAACCCAATGGCTTCGTCATCTATCGTAACCAACACGCCTTCGCCCGGAGGGCACTGAAAGCCCATCACGAGCACGCAGAGGACGAACAAGGCCACAACCGCTGTCTTCATGAGCACCCCATGTCTCTCTCACATTACGCTATATCGCAGGGACTGTCAATATGCCGTGAGTACCATGTTACGCATGCATGTGAAATGCGTTCCACATGATGCCATAGCCAAATCTGAGCCTTAGTCAGTACCTCTGTATGAACTGCTACAACACGGATCGCTTGAGCAAACACGGCTCACACCAGATGGCGCTAAGGAGGTCAGCATGCCAGAGGAGTTCACTGATAGGATCACCGATGTGAGGGCCTGGATGCTACTGCATCGCGTGCCCGACCTGGCCTTCTATCTCCAGGACCGAATGTGCAACGAGCATGGTCTCACGGTGGAGCAGTATGCGGTGATCGCTGCCATCCGATACTTCGACGCTCCAGTGCCGGTCGGTGACATAGCTCGTTGGACGGGGAGCCACGGCAACTCGACAAGCCTGCTTACCCACCGCATGGTCCAAGTCGGTCTGCTTGACAGGTTCAGAGACCTGCCCGACCGGAGACAGGTGCGCCTGACGCTCACAAGGAAGGCAGAGGAAGCGTTCGCACGGGCTACACCGGCTCTCTGGGACTTCGTCGAGAGCGCGATGTCTTCACTATCGGGCCATGAGAAGAACACCCTGGTTCACCTGGTTGAAAAGGTAGGGGCCACCGGACTCCAGAACTACACTCCGGAGAGTGACATCCGGATCTCAGGCAGTTACGAGACCAGTGATGTGTCCCGTCTCGTCAAACGGCTGGGAAAGCGTGCCCGTTCCTCCTCCGCCTAACCTCAGTCGTCCAACCTACGTCGTTCAGTGGGCCACCATCGAGGGCCGCTCAATACCTCGAGTATACTGGCCTCCAAGATGAGCCGGTTGGCTCCTCGATAAGCGTGTCTATCGTTATCAGATCGGTCATCCGATTCCCGTGAAACCACTGGATGGGCAGAAGCAGAAGACAACGGAGGCCGTCTTCCCTGGCTCCGTTCTAGAGTCGCCTAATCTCGTCGGAGAACATACAGGGCCACTGCTATCTGCAGGAAGAGAGGTCAAGGTGGTGTATAGACACTGCCAGCGGCTCTGGGTTGGTCAATCTCGCAGCCAGGTCGTCGTAACAGGTATCTCTTGGGCGACGGGCGTTCGACTCAGTTGAACAGCGTCGCCTTCCATGCCAGAGCATGGAGGCGAAAGGTCGGTGGCGCTGAAGGTAGGGCGAGGCAATACAACGGCTGGCACATAGGCTCTTAGCTCGCGGCGGAGCCTGTGCCTTCAACTCTGTCGTTCAGCAGATGCACGGCCGCTACAGAAGAGGTAGAGATCTCCGAGGTAGAAAGAAACAAACGCCCCAGGTAACCTCGCGCTTCCTCTGCACTGCTTTCGGGACTCGCCGTTGGCTGACTTTTGCTGCCGGCTAGCGGCACTCTCAGCTCTCATTTGGTCCCTACTATTCTGCTGGGTTTGGTCGGTTACCCGGGACAATCACATTCTGGCACAGTCATAGACTGACTGTCAACTCACGTCGGTGAGGGGTTCTCTTCCACTGTGGTGGAGATGAATGAAAGGAGGGTAAGAATGGAGACAACGAAACTGATCATTGCGTTCTTTCTGTGCGCAGGGCTAGCGACCTACTTCGCCATTGTGTTGGGCAAAGCACTGAACGCACTAAGAAGGAGGCGCAGGGAAAGGCTCAATCCTTCTTTAGGGCAAAGAACAGCAAGGGGATCATGACGATGCCTGTCCCAACAAACATAGCCCAGTCTGGCCAACCCAAAGAGTCCTTGATGAGAGCCATGACTACAAGAACGATGATGAAGGCCACAAAAACACCTTTGATATCCATTAGTGAGTTATAAGGCGGGGCCTATATGGTGTCAACCACAGTGGAAACCACCATCGGATATGGTTGACGGTTGATTGGCTCTCTCTGTGACCTTCAAGGCATGGAGATAACAGATGTCTACTGTATCACGAGGATAGGCAAGCGAAGGATGGTTAGAAGATACGTCTTGGCAGAGGACTTCAAGTGCAAGTACTGCGGCTCTCGCAACTTGTGGCTCTATGGCAGGTATAAGGAAAGCCAGAGGTTCTACTGCCGTGACTGCAAGCGGAAGTTTGCCGGCAACTTCGCCCTGCCGAAGATGAGAAGTCCTGTCGGGCATGTCGGTGGCGCCCTTCACTCCTATTTCAGCGGTATGTCGCTCAATGATGTGAAGCAGAGCCTAGAGCAGCAGTACAAGACCAGTCGTTCGATAAGCACGATATATCGATGGATAGACCGCTTCGTAAAGCAGGCCAAGTACAGGGTAAGGGACGCCAGGCCGAATGTGGGTGATGTCTGGATGGCCGACGAGACGGTTATCAAGATCAACCGTAAGAAGTACTGGCTGTTTGACTGCATAGATGTGAAAACCCGTTTCCTTATAGAGTCTCACCTCTCACCGAACAGGGGAACAAGAGAAGCCAGAGCCTTGATGGAGAAGGCAGCAGAACGTGCGGGCAAGGCTCCGAAGATAGTGCTGACCGACAAGC
>PWVU01000126.1 GCA_003561715.1 Candidatus Kaiserbacteria bacterium
CAAAATTGTGTTGGTAGGTTTTTCTCGCAGGTTCGTCCCACTCGGACACAAAAACACACTCCGCACCCGCATTATCAAACGCAATATGAAAGCCACCGATGCCCGCAAACAGATCAATAAACTTCGGGCAGTCTTTCTTTTTTGACTTCTCGGGGGCTTTCGGGTTTGCACCAATGTTGTAAAAGTATGTTTCGTTCGCGTCAATCATCAAGTCAAACAATGAGGCTTGTTGACCCTCGGCGACATACTCAACATTGGTGGAATCCGCTTTCATTGCCTCTGCCAGCACGCTGTGCATGCCGTTCTTTGCGATGATAAGGAAATCTACAACGTTGATTCCCATCAGTTGCCCCGCCTCGATGATTCTTTTTGCCACTTCCTTGTCTTGTTCGCTTGGAGATGGATCGCCCGATGGATGATTGTGAATAAGAATGACGCCCGCCGCTCGCATTTCCAATCCCGGACCGAAAATTTCCCTCGGATGAATAATACTTTTATCAAGCGAACCGATCGAAACGGTTTCGTTCTTTAGGAGTACATTTCTGGCATTGAGATATAAGCAAACCAAATGCTCTTGTTTCTTGTTTTTCAAGTCCACAACTTGAGCGACGGCATCTTGTGCTGACAAAATAAGATCATCCGCTCCATTTTGCTCATCACTGATCCGCTTCGCCAAGGCGAGAGCGGAAGAAATTTGGAGCGCTTTCGCTTGTCCGATTCCTTGAATTCGCATCAAATCCTCAACACTGGCATTGAGAACATCGTTTCCAAACTTCTTGATGATCTTTTGAGCAAGCACCTTGACGTTTGTACCCTTAATGCCGCTTCCGAGAAGAATTGCAAGCAACTCGCTCTTTGTCAGCGCATCAGGCCCTCTCTCCAAGAACTTCTCGCGCGGTCTATCAACTTTGGGGGTATCTTTTAATCTCGACATACGGTGTTGCATTACTTGGAAAGCACTCACTCCGAAGGTAACACAATAGTACCATAAGCCTGTCGCCGACGCCTTTGCACTCAACTCACACCAAGAGCTAAGAGCTCAGCATCTGTGAGCTTATCGGGGCCGTATTTTATCATCTTCTCCCGCGGCCGGTCATGTACAGGTATGTCTTTGATCTCCATGTGCGTAGGCTACTCACACACTACACAATATTCATGATCCTTACAATTTCATTTCTACCCACAATACCACGAGTGTTTGGCGCACCTTGCGCCACCAGCCTCAGAAACCCTTGTCTTTCCTCCATCACTGACCAACATTGAACCAAAGCCCCGGTTGCTCAATTATTACTCGGTATACTTCGCGGTTGAATCGCTTCCGTCCCACCATCCTTCGGTCAGCTCGAGCTCTATGGGCTCCGCAAAACACTCGAGTGTCCCGGTGGCGATCGCCTGCTCAAGGAGGGTGTTTGAATAATCAGGCTCGACCCCTTGTGCGCACGAAAGTGTGATGTGTGGATATACTTTCTCAGAGTCTGCACACTCCACCAACAGTACATCGCCCTTCTTATCGAAAGCACGACCGACGATCTTCACGACCCTCTTTTTGCCCGGCGTAATGCTTCCGAGCGAATCTGGACGGTATGCAATAGTAAGATGGTGCGCGTAGACGCATGGGTGCTTCGGAGGAAATTGCTCCACCAATGCCTGGATGTCCTCGACGAACAGACCCGTATACACAATATCGCGTTCTTTTTCTTGATGCGCTTCAAAGTGAGGAGGAGGTGTCGCTTCCATAGGTAAATCCTAACACCAAAGCGCCGGTTACTCAATTTCTGCGCGAATGGATAGATTGTTCAAAAACGATCTTGATTTTCGCCTATTCACTTAAACCAAGAGGCACTTGGCGCCGCAGGCACCGGGGTATACGTTTACCAAAATTCACTTGCTCATTACCTTTCCCATCTCACGATATTATTAGAGATCATCCTCCCCCATCAACACCTCCCGCGGTTTCATCCCATCCTGCGGACCGATGACTCCTTCTTCTTCGAGCAGATCGATCAGCTTTGCCGCTCGTGTGTAACCCACCCCGAGCTTGCGCTGGAGGAATGAGGTCGATGCCTTACCTAACTCAATGACGGCTTCTTTCGCCTCTTCGAACAATACATCATCTTCACGCTCCCACGAACTCTCGCTCTCGCCACTTGATTCAAGCAGATCGATCTTCTGCTCAAGCGCGCCGATCTTTTCATACAGCCCGACGATCTCCTCATGCAGAGATTGCTGATTGGCGATCATCTGCATAAGCAAGGACTCCAGAGTGGGGCTGTATCTGTCTTCGTCCATACCCATAAGGTAGCACGGAAGCGGGAAATCGCTCAATTTGTCATTCATACCAAGTTTGTTATAGTCTCTTGCAGAGCATCTACGCAAAACCCTGGGCTGGGAGCAGACAATGAGGATTCAAGATGACCAACAACTACCAAACTGGATTCGTAGGGGCAGCTTGGGTGAGCTCACTTACCAGTCACTCTGTACCCCTGATCCTGAAGAGCTAAGTCTTCTTCTGCGACGTGCATCGTGGGCACTAACGAGTATCGTCTTCGAGGAGGTCTACAAACGAGCGCGAGAACTCAGGTACGAAATCAGTCCCGAGCTGCTCTACGTCAGTTCTGGTCTACCCAATCGAGTACTGAGAATCCTTTGGGCGCAGTGGGCGTTCACCGATCAGGATGTGGCTGTCCTTCCAACAGACACTCTCCTGAAGATCGTCCAAGACGCAGGAAGTAGTCGACGGGGCGATGTGCTTAGGCTGGCAAGGTACATCGACCACAAAGCGTTGTCGAACGGTCACGCTTCTGCAGAGGAGCACTACCGACGCATCTTACGAGACGAGCGTAACCAACGCCGACGAGAGCAGCACATTCCAAAGCTCGCACTCGGCAACCGGCACCTTGGCAGATTGCTCAAAAAACTCAAGTTACGTACAGCCAAACAGGTATTGGAATACTTGAATCGAAAAACGAACGCACCTCAAAAGTCGGAGTCAAACGACAGCAGTCGTGAACAACGTCGTATGTCGGCCGAGGTGCGAGGTACCCGCGTCGCTCTCATTTATTGCCTGTGGCGTTGGCAAAGGTCATTCGACAACCTACCTCTCGCCGATCCAATCGGAACATTTGTATTCCGTAAAAAACGGCGTAAATTTTGGTTGAGGAAGGGTAAAAGAAAAAAATAATTTTACATACCCTTCTAGTATGGTCATCGAAGTAATTTTTCTGCTTCGGTGGCCGTTCTCATTTATATTTTCATAACAAAAAATAATTCACTCATTTCTTAGTTGACTTGTTACTTGATTTTTGCGATCTCTATTTTTTTGACAACTCGTTAAGCCGTTCGATAAATGCCTCAGTCGCCCTATCAGGCGTTGCCCAAGAGGTGACAAGCCGAACAGATGAATGGGTATCGTCAACACTTGCCCATGTATAAAATCCGAATCTCTGTTGCAGTGACTCAATGACGGTGTTGGGAAAGATCGGGAAGATCTGGTTCGTTTCCGGTTCATGCACAAACGTATACCCACATGCATGTATACCATCAGCAAGTTTTTGCGCTGCGGTATTTGCATGCATGGCATTTTGCATATAAAGATCATCTTTAAAGAGTTCCATAAACTGCACACCGAGAGCCCGACCCTTGGCAAGCAATGCGCCACGTTGTTTTAAATGAGACCGGAAGTTTTCTTGTAGGTCTTGATTTACAAGGATGATCGCCTCGCCACACAATGCCCCATTCTTTGTGCCACCGATATACATAGCATCGCACAGGTCCGCAATGTCACTCATATGCAGGTCAGCACGTTTAGCGGCTAGTGCATTACCGATACGCGCACCATCCAAGTAGAGGAGCAGGTTGTGCTGATTACACAGGTGACGTAAGTCCTCAAGCTCATTTTTGCGATACACTGTCCCGAGTTCGGTTGCTTGCGAAATATATACCACGCGCGGTTGCACCGCATGCTCGCCCGCATGTTCCATCACGACTTTTTCTACGCTTTCTGCTGTAAGTTTTCCGGCGGTTGGAGAGACGAGATTGATTTTGTGCCCGGTCGCTTCTATTGCGCCGGCTTCATGGTGATTGATGTGCCCCGTTTCAGCTGCGATGACCGATTGGAATGGTTGTAGCATCGATGCGAGACAGATTAGATTCGCATGAGTCCCACCGGGCACAAAGTGAACGTGAGCTTGCGGCTTATTTATCTTTTCTTTGACCAGTCGCTCCGCTTCTTGTGTAAAGGAGTCCGTGCCATAGCCACGCTCTTGCTGCACATTGGTTGTCGCAAGTGCTTCCAAGATGCGTGGATGTGCACCCTCTGAGTAATCGTCAAAAAACAAATATTCATGGGGCATATGCTGGTAGTATAGCGGTAAAGTATACTTTTTGTAAGCGAAGCATGCTTGTAATGCAAAACCCCTTGCAGGGCCTTTTACCAACAACCGTTTGCTGTGACCCTACCGAATCGTCCCCGGGATTCTAAGTATGTCGCTTCATACCTCGCAACATACTAAGATCCCTGGACGGCGCCTCGGATGTTCTCTCCCTATCGGTCGTGGACATAGCCTGCGGCGCTTGACCAATTTTGTTTATGACCAGAGGGAGTTAGCAAAATAGAAATACTCTTGTGGTGCGATTCCCCGACGCAAGCAAAATTGTTTGCTTGCTTAGGGTCACACCACGGTTGTAACGCAAAAACGTCATTGCTGGCGATTTTGCTAACAACCGTATGCTGTGACCCTACGGGGAATCGACCCGCTTTTTCTAATTCACTGCGTTCATAAGAACGCTGGTCGCGGCTCAGCTCCCCAGAGGGGACCCCGCTTCCGCCGTTCGCTTCCTCGTAGGGTCTACAAACGGTAACGACGCCAAAGACATGCTTTGGCATCGACCGATTTGTGACCATCTTCGAGATGTACCTCGAACTTTTGAGGAATTGATAGAAGCAATCAACAAGGCATTCACTGCCACGAAGTCCCCAACCTCCACAAAAACAAAAGCGGCCCGCAGAGTGAAGCGGGACTTACGCTTTTCTGCGAGCTGATGCCTATGCAACCTTTCTGCTCATTTCTCGGATCTCTGCCACAACCTTGTCGCGCATGGAAAGAACAGTAGCTTCACCAGGGACACCGCCGCCGTCCCCACCAGGTCCCTCAGGAATCGCATATACCGTGAGTTGACCATCAGGACCTCGTTCTACAAGGCACGAGGGATGCTCAATGAGCACATTTGCCACCTCAACCACCGCTTTGAAGAGTTCCGCTCTTTCACCAGGCGGTCGCGAATTCCACGATGCAGGAAGAGCAACGATTTGACTTCCACTTCTCAGAGCGGACAACACTAACAAAAGGTTGTCCAATACCCAGCGCATCTTATCCCTCCCGGGCAGTGGTGGTCGACCCTCTCGACCACCTCATACCGAGCAGGATTCACTACTATGAGAATACCATAATGAGTACCAATGTCAAATTTAACGAAGCGGGATGGTTTGGTCGATTAAATGACTCAAACACTAAGTATAATAGATCGTGTACGGCAAAATTCATGCTGAGCGTGAATTTTTCCCTTTGTGACCCTACGGGGAATGATCCTGACGGTCACCAAGCTATTTTGCTTCGCTCCGCTCACAAAATAGCAGGTGCCGCGGGACACGCCTCAGCCGTCGTACTCGCTACGCTCCGTGCGACATGCTTCCGGCGGTTCGATTCCCACGAACAGTGCGCAAGCACTGTTCTCGTAGGGTCACAACAGAAAAAGCCTTCTGTAAAGACGGTCTTTTTCTTTTTGTGACCCTACGGGGAATCGAACCCCGGTTTCGGCCGTGAGAGGGCCGCGTCCTAACCGCTAGACGATAGGGCCAATGTTCGCCTAAAGGCAAACATTGGCCCTATCGTAATATAAGTGGGGGCCGAGTCTCACCAATAGACCGCTACATTAGCGCTCAGCACTATACCACAATTCCTCTTTCACACAAACGCCTGTGCGACGCAGTCGCGCGCTCTAACCCCTCACTTCCCTAACATCCTAATTCCTAACTGCTATTTCCTCTTCAACCATTCCTCCTCCTGCCGCACCAGTAGCTCACCCGCGCGTTCAGGCTCCGCCATAAGCACTTTGACCGCGCGCTCCAGCCGAATACCGCTTTCCGACCCCTTTACGAGAATGACGTCGCCCTTAGTCAAACGTTCAAGAACAATGTCCGCCGCTTTGTAGGCATCCGAACACTCATGCACTCGCTCAGTTGCCATACCTGCATCGCGTGCGCTTTTTGCTATTGCGCGCGCTCGCACACCCACCGTCACCAATTCATCCACCACCTCTGCCACATGGATACCCGCCTCGGTATGTGCTTTGACGGTGTATTCGCCGAGCTGAAGCATATCACCCAAGAGCGCGATCTTGTGTCCACGCACCTTGAGCCGACCAAGTGTGGCAAGCGCCTCTTCAAGCGCCGCAGGCGATGAATTGTATGAGTCATCAATAACAATTGTATCGTTTTTGCCCGGAATGATGCGCATGCGCCCGGGCGGATGTACTGCACCTGCCACCCCGTCGATCGCTTCTTGCAGAGTCATACCTGTTCCTACCGCAACCGCAATACCGGCAAGCGCCGCATACACCGGCTGAACGCCGAGTACACCGTGTATATGCAACTCTGCAACCGCATCACCATACGACACACTGCACTGCATACCCACGACTGCACCTTCTTGTATAAGCGGTTTGACCAAGCGCGCGCGTACGTCCGCTCCTTGCGCAAGTCCGAAGGTGATCTTACGTTGCTCTTCGCGCGGTTCTTCGCGTCGCGTTTTCGGGTCATCGTAATTGACCACCAGAAGTCCATCGGTGGCAAGCGCACGTACCAGATTGCGCTTTTCTGCGATCACTGCTTGTGGCGAAGGAAATTGCTCAACATGCACAGGGGTATCGGGGAACCGCGTCAGTACCGTCACATCAGGTGCGAGCCATCGGCACAACTTGCGCATATCCCCGGGTGCATCCACGCCCGCTTCAAGTATGAGCCACTCGGGGTACTCTTTGCTAAAGAAGGCTCGATATAACCCGACGACCAAGACCGCTCCCCATCCGAGCGCACTTCCCCATTGATTTTGCAGACCGAGAATGGTCAGCGGCACGCCGATCTCGCTATTGAAGCTTTTTTGATTGCGCCGCACGCTCCGCTGTGCATGAAGTGCAAAATAGATAGCGTCTTTGGTAGTCGTCTTGCCGACACTCCCCGTAACCGCAATGATCCGGGGCTTGTGTCTGCGCAGAACGAGCTTAGCTTCGAGTGTCAGCAATGTAACAACAATGTGCTTGAAGATCGATTTCATGGATCACCTATCAGGCGGGATGTCGTAGTAGTTTATCAGATAATTGACCGTATGCATAAACGGCTCGGTGAGCGTCTCAGATGCATAGCGGATATTACGTTTGGGTTCAAGGGTGTAATAGAATACCAGAAAGCGCGGTTCAAATGCCGGAAAATAGCCAAAGAACGTATGCATGTAGCGATCATCGTAGTAGCCGCGTGCGTCTGAACGAGCGATCTGCGCGGTGCCGGTCTTTGCCGCGATCGCATACCGCTCGTTCTTGAACGCTCCCCCACGCAGTGCATCATCGACCGTATTGACGAGCATACGCGTGATCTCTTCAGAGGTCTCCGGAGTGATCACCTGGTCTCCACGCGGAAAAGTAATCGGATGCACGGTGCCGTTCTCATAGCGAATTTCATGCCCAACATGCGGCGTGATAAGGTGTCCACCATTGGCAAGTGCCGAGAGCGCGCGAACGGTCGCAACCGGTGTCAATGCAATACCTTGCCCGAATGAGGCGGTCGCGTACTCGACCGAGCGCGGACTGTTCAGATTGTCGACCAGTCCGGGAATCTCGCCCGGCAGATCGATGCCGGTTTCGGTACCGATACCGAAAGAAAGCATGTAGTCACGAAAGCGCTCTTTGCCGGTGCGCTCCACAATATATGCCATGCCCGTATTGAGTGAATTATTGAGTGCCGCTTGCATATCAACCTCGCCTCTGCCCCGTCCATCGTAGTTGGAGATGCGAAACCCGTCGACCGCATACACGCCCGAGTCGTAGTACGTTGTATCAGCACGGATCACGTCAGTATCAAGTCCGATCGCGATCGTAAGCGGTTTAATAATCGACCCCATCTCATACACATTCTGCACCAATGGATTACGGAATCGCTCAGGATCGGCAGATCCAAACGTATTGACATCAAATGACGGATCGATGGCGAGGGCGTAAATTTTGCCATCAGTAGGATCAATGATGATCGCGCCTGAGCTACGCGAGTCCCAGCGTGCGGTAAGCTCGGCGAGTTCACGCTCTAAAAAGAGCTGGACAGATGGCTCGATCGAGGTCACCACCGAGCCTGCCCGTGTGCGCTCCTCTGCGCGCACCACATCGGTAATATTGGAAAACAACTCAGCAAAGAAATTGATAGTAATGCGCTGCTCGTCGCGCCTTAACACATCATTGTAGTAGCGCTCCAGTCCATAGCGCCCGGTTCGCTCATGTCCGTCTTCACCGTAGGCAATAAAGCCAAGCGTATGGGCGGCAAGCGAATCACCGGGGTACTGGCGCCATCGTTCTCGGTACATGCGTACCCCGGGAATACCGAGCGCGGTCACCTGCTCGGCAATATCTTGCGGTATCCGGCGTGCGATCTCTTCGTACGGATCATCAGGTCGAGACGCTCGCTCAATAAAATCTTCTCGATCAAGCTCAAGGTACCGAGACAGGTCGTTGTATACACGCTCGGGATCATGTATCTGCATCGGATTGATCGCGAGAAAATACCCGGCGCGCACGGTCGCTCCTCCCACCAGGCGCCCTTCATTATCTCGGAAAAATATATCTCCGCGATCAAATATGATGTGATTGGGGCGCACATATTGCCCCTGCGCCTCACGCACATATGCCTCCCCATCTACCACCTGCACCACATACAGCCGCACCATAAGCGCAGCGGCAAAGATAAGCACAAACGCAAAGATGATCTGTACTCGGGTTATGAATCGAAGACGCATAGATCATACCGGGTGCATGACTTTAGATTCACACAAGCCATGCAAATACTATTGGTTTAAGGTCAGATTTCGCCGCACCATATGCTCCGAAAGCACATAATGCTTATCCGCAATTGCTACAAACCCTTCACCCAGCGCAAGCTCCTCGGTTATCGTTTGTTTTTTTGCCAGGTACTGCCCTTCAAGCTCACCGATGCGTGAGTGTGTTTGAGCTATCTCAATAAGCATCTCCTCGCGAGCGACCACATGCATAATGGACATGGTCAACAGGTAGAAATACAGTGCACCTAAAAAGAGCAGCATCAATCCAAGTATACCCAAGACCTTTTTCTCAAATGCGTACAGATTGATGGTCGTGGTGCGTGTCATGAGTGCAAGGATTAGATTTCAGTGGGATATGGGTGTGGTCTGTATGCTGATTTCTCAATGATGCGTAGTTTTGCGCTACGCGCGCGAGGGTTCTGTGCCAACTCTTCGGCACTCGGTGTGATCGGTCGTTTCGCGGGCAGGCGGCCTGCATGCTGGCGCACCTGCTCACGAAACAACCGCTTCACAATGCGATCTTCCAGGCTATGAAAGGTAATGACGGCAATACGTCCTCCGGGGACAAGATACTTCCATGCGGCGCTCACTCCTTCATCGATCGCGCCCAATTCATCATTGACCGCAATGCGGATCGCTTGGAAGGTCTTGGTTGCGGGATGGTGTCCTCTGCGATGAAAGCGTTTCGGAATAGCGTCTGCAATAACATCGCGCAGTTTAAACGTGCTTTCGATCGGCGACTGTTCACGCTTTGCAATGATCGCGCGCGCAATACGCTTTGCGAATCGCTCCTCACCAAAGCCGTGGATAATATCGGCAAGGGTTTGCTCGCTCCAGTTATTGATTACATCGTACGCAGTCACCTCATCTTCAACAGGGTCGACGGTAAGTGTCATCGAAAGTGGTGTATCGCGCTGAAACGAAAAGCCACGATCAGATTCATCCAGTTGTACCGAGCTCAATCCCAGATCAAAGAGTGCTTTGTCGATCCTGTCGACTCCGAGTGTTGCAAGAACGGTCTGCAGGTGTCGGTAATTGGATTCGACCAGATCGATCTTTGGCGCAACGGAAGCGAGCGTATTACGTGCTCTCTCAAGCGCATCCCGATCGGCGTCTATGCCAATAAGACGACCTTGTGACGAAAGCGTCTCTGCTATAGCTTTGGCGTGTCCGCCCGAGCCAAGCGTTGCATCAACAACAACATCATCGGGCTTTAGCGTCATTCCTTCTATGGCCTCATGTAAAAGAACGGGAATGTGCGCCATACCGATGCATACTCACACCTACAGTACACCGAGTTCGCCGAGTTTTTCCGCCATAACATCCGCTTGCTTACCAATGCGGGTTTTGTAGGTCTGCCACTGCGCTTCATTCCATACCTCTACTCTGTCCGAAACGCCGATCACTACGGCGCTCGTCGTTATCTGCGCAAAGTCCGCCAGGTACTCCGGAATGAGGATACGACCGAGTGCATCTATGTCTATATCGGTCGCCCCCGCCAACAGGAAGCGGTTGAACGCACGGGAGTCCGATTGTCCAATCGAGAGGCCGGAGAGCTTCTCAAGGATTCCGTCCCATTGTGCCTTGGAGAACACAAAGAGACAGGTATCGAGTCCGTACGTCACCACTACCTGCTTGCCGAGGTCCTTGCGAAATTTCGCAGGAAGTGACATGCGTCGTTTGCCATCAAGGGTGTGATTGTATTCACCAATAAGCATACGAGCATGTGGTGGGTTTGAAGGGGTTCAATCGCGTATTTGGAGATTGGGGGTATTGTGGGGTTTTATTGGAGGTTTGGGGGAACCTTCGATTTTTACCACTTCATTCCACCTACACACCACTTTACTCCACTTTGCAGTTCCGTCCAACCACTTTTCCCCAGAAAATGCACCTGAAGCATACTGGAAAACAAAAACCGCAGGTTGTCGACAGTTTTTCTGAAGACTTCCTGAATATCAACCCATGCAATAACGGCAATATTTAGTATGCTGAGTGAATGAGTGAACTGCCACCATCGCACGAGAGTGAGCGCTGCTCGGATGCCATACTATTGGAGGATCTTACGAATACTCCGTATACGCCTCATGGGTCAGATATGTCGGAGGAGCTAATGGCCGATATTGAAACAATCGCCCGAGAACTTAGGGCGGATCATGTAACGGCAGATTCGCTGAACGCAGTTAAAAGGCTGATCGACCACCTCAACCAGCGACCTCGTGGTCTTGCGGTTGAGTACCGAGCTGAGCTTTATAAAAAATTTCTTACTCGACATTCAGGACTCAGATCTATATCCACCGACTAAGATCAACGGGGTGGCGTGTCATTATTTTTGTTATTGGCGGGCGTATTGACGTCATTTGCATTCAGTTCAAATGTACCAGCTCCTGCTTGTAAACGAAAAGGATTTGGACGCATCAGCGGGAACAACTGCGCTTCGCGGATGGAGACATCCATAAGGAATGAAAAGAGACGCTCGGACACACCAAAGCCGAAGGTTGGTGGCATGCCATACTCAAGCGCTTCGACAAAGTCCATATCCGCCATTTGTGCTTCTTCGTCGCCGGCGTCACGCAGGGCTTGTTGCGCAAGAAATCGCTCACGCTGATCGTCGGGGTCATTCAGCTCCGAAAAACCCTTCCCCATTTCGGTTCCGGCAAGGATCACTTGGAAGCGCTCGACAACCTCAAGGCGTGCAGGATCGCGTTTTGCCAGCGGCTCAAGATAGACCGGTACACCGATCAAAAAAGCGGGACCGGCAACACTCTTGCGTATCTGCTTCCACAACAGATCTACTCCCCGCCCAATATCGGTCTCATCCGGCGAAAAGGAAATATCGTGCTCAGCAAGCGTGCGGTGCACCGCCTCACGCGTGACCGTGAGCGGATCAATACCATAGCGTTCGTGTATGATCGTGCAAAAGTCGATCATTTCCCACTCGTGTACAAGGTCGACTTCCATACCGCGAATGGTAAAACGTGTTGTGCCAAATACCTCCTGCGCTATCGTACGATAGAGATCAACGATCGTCCGCCGTCCGTGGGAGAAATCCGCGTATGCTTCATAGAACTCAAGCTGTGTGTAATCCTGTGCATGCTCATACGACATGCCTTCATTGCGAAAGATGCGTCCGATCTCAAAGGTCTTGGACATACCGGCAACCATGAGTTTCTTCTGCCACAACTCCCCCGCTGATATGCGCAAGTACACATCGATATCGAGTGCATGATGATGGGTGACGAACGGACGTGCCTCCGCCCCGCCGGTCACGTTTTCCAAGACCGGCGTCTCCACCTCAATGAAATCGCGTGCATACATGAAATCCCGAATGGTACGCCAAAAGTGTGAGCGCTTTTCGAACATCACTTTGCGATCGGCATTGAGAAGAATATCGAGATAGCGTTTGCGGTAGCGCTCGTCTTCGTCTTTGATGCCATACCACTCGTCCGGCAAGGGGCGCAGAGATTTGGTGAGCATACGCCACTCCTTCACCAATACCGACTGCTGTCCCCGTTTGGTCGTAAAAAGGGTGCCTGATACCTCAAGTATGTCGCCTTGATCGACCACTTCACCAAACAGTGCAAACTGCTCGGCGGACAGTTCATCTTGCTTAAAGACTGCCTGAAAGCGCCCTGTCCCATCATACAGATCGACGAATGACAAGCCGCCCTGTCCCCGAATGGACATACTGCGCCCCGCGACCGTAACCGTCTCTCCGCTTTGCTCGCAGGTATCAAATGCTGCAATGAGGGACGCGAGCGTGTGGGTTCGGTGACTGACCGCAGGATACGGATCAATGCCCCGCTCCCTGAGTAGTGCCAACTTGCGCTTGCGCTCAGCTATGATGTCATCTCGCATAGTAGTGCCATCGTAAACGAATATGCACATAAAGGCAATTCGTGCAGCACAAATGAAGCGCGCGTGCACAACACATTCGGTCGGTGCTTTGCACCGACCGAATGCATCTACTCACTACCCACCATAAACCACGCACCACCTTCACTCTACCGACACAATTTTATACTGCTGTTTGCCGTTGGGAGTTTCAAACGAAAACTCATCACCTTTTTTCTTTCCCATCATCGCTTCCCCCAGTGGCGACATGTACGAGATCTTGCGCTCCATCATATTCGCTTCTTCGCTTCCCACCAACTCATACTTATGCGTATCTTTTTCGCCGCTCTTTTGAATAGTCACTTTTGAGCCCATCGATACACTATCACTTTTTGTTTTATTCGATACGATTTCCGCATTTTGCAGTACCTCTTCAAGCTTGGCGATACGCTCTTCAATGGCCGATTGCAATTCGCGCGCTTCTTGGTATTCCGCATTCTCCGAAAGATCACCCAGCGACCGTGCGTACTCTAAATTCTCCGCAACTTCTTTACGGCGAACGGTTTTCAGGTTGTTCAACTCCTGTTTCAGCTCATCAAACTTTTCCTGCGAGAGGTACTCTTTATCTGATGTGTCGGTCATAGTACTACAACTTATTGATTGCAAAAGTGTACCCTATTTGAGAACATTCAGCAAACATCCTGTTGAAGGGAAAAGGTTCAGGGTTCGAGATATTCCGACCCTTCGTTACGTAACCATTGAAAAAAATGATGCATCAGAAAAGGCGAACCTTGCAATGTGCCCGCCGGCGCGCGCTCCAGCAACGTTACAAAGGCATATTGCGGCTCTTCATAGGGGAAGAATCCGATCAGCCACGAGTTGATGAGTTCCTTACGAGCACCGACCTCTGCGGTACCCGTCTTAGCCGCAACCGAAAGCCACGGGAACGAAACACCAGCCGCTGTACCCTCCGTCACCGCCTGACGCAAGCCCTCGTGTATCACCGTATAATGCTCATCGTGCACCGGAATACGTTCTCGCACGACCGGTGTTACGTCCGAGATTCTCGGCGCGACTAACCATCCGCGGTTAGCTATCGCCGCTGTTGCACGCACCGCCTGCAAGGGTGTGACCTGCATCGCGTATTGCCCAATAGAGGTATTGTATGTATCTCCCAGTCGCCACTCATCATCGAACTGTTCTAGTTTCCATCCAGGATTTGGTACCACCCCTTCACGATCGGATGAAAACACGACACCTGTCTCTTCTCCAAGACCGTACATGCGCAGATAGCGCTCCAGACGGGTGATACCCAATCCTTCCTGTTCCTGAAAACCGCCCCCTATGTGGAAAAAATATACGTTCGAAGAGACGGCGAGTGCTCGTCGCATATCGACCATGCCATGTGCGCGCCAATCACGAAATATTGAAGGATTCGAAGGTGAATACGGATTTGGCACCACTAGTGCACCGGTTGAGAGAATGTGGCGTTCGGGTGGAATGATACCTTCCTGAAGTGCGGCGATCGCCACGATCGGCTTGATGATCGAACCGGGGGTATACAGACCCGAAACCGCTCGATTGAGAAACACGTTGCGTGGATCGTCCTGCAGGTTACGAATAGCGGCACTGCTGGTTGCAAAGGTCATAACTGCGGGGTCAAACTCGGGGTAGCTCACCAAGGCGAGCAAATCGCCCGAATGAATGTCCATAATGATCGTGGTGCCACTTTCGAACCCTCCTTCGCGCACCCGCTCCTCCATCAATTCGTACAACTTATCTTGGATGCGTGCGTCTATCGTAAGCGTGATCGAATCTCCATCGAGTGCAGCTTTTGTCGCGTGACTTGATACACGCCGCCCCAATGCGTCAGTTTCAATGATGGCAAGTCCGTTCGTACCGGTCAACAATTCATCATACGCCGCCTCAACACCGGAAACTCCCTCGCTATTCAAGCGATGAAAGAAGCCGGCGCTATCGCGGCGCGGAAGGCGTACGTACCCAACCACATGTGAGAGCCCTCGATACTCGGCGTAGCTCCGCGCAGTATATGGCTCACCCGGCACCGGCTCATTCCATACCA